>JAEZXS010000172.1 GCA_023442755.1 Pseudomonadota bacterium
AGGAAGACCTCAAGGCGACCGCATCGGCCTACCAGGCGGAATTGAAGCAAAAGCAAGTCGAGGCGCGAAAAGCGACCGCGGAAAACAATAAGAAAACGGGAGACGCCTACCTGGCCAAAAACAAAACCCAGAAGGGGGTAATCACCACGGAGAGCGGGCTTCAGTACAAGATCATCAAGAAGGGTGACGGCGCCAAGCCGACCGACGACAGCATGGTCGAATGCCACTACAAGGGGACGCTCGTAGACGGGACCGAGTTCGACAGTTCCTATCGCAGGGGACAGCCTGCATCCTTCCCGGTCAAAGGCGTCATTCCCGGCTGGAAGGAAGCCCTCAAGCTCATGCCGGTGGGCTCAAAATGGCAACTGGTCGTTCCGTCCGAACTTGCCTACGGAGAACGGGGAGCCGGCCGCGAAATCGGTCCCAACGCGACCCTTGTCTTCGAGGTCGAACTGCTGTCGATAAAGTAGACATGGTCTGGCAGTCCTATCCAGAAACAGCCTTTTTACTTTCCCGGACCGGGAAAGCCTGACTGGCCGCCAGCGCCCAACTGTGCGACTCGCGTGAGGGATCCGGTTTCTTTTGCTTCGCTCAGCCCCGCTGCAAAAAACCGGGTCCCGCTTTCCGAGAAGCTGGTTCCAGTCTTTTGTGGGAGCCTCCAGCAGCCGCGATTCGACAATCGGAGCCTTCGGCCAGCTCTGTCGTGTTCTTTCCGAAAGCATCGAGGCTGAAAGCCTCCCCCACATCAGTACCTACTTGCCCTCCAGCATTTTCTACCTCACAGGCCGGCACTAAAGCCATACGCCCTGCCTGCAAATTGGTTCAGCCAATCCCATTCTATATATCAGAACAGGCCACAATTCAGTTGACTCGCTCCAGAAACTCTGCTTAAATTGGTTCTACCAATTTGACCAATCCTCAATTTGGCATAACCAATTCAGGACTTCATATGCCCATGGAAAGATCGGTACAGCCCGGAAAAGGCAAATACCTCTACAACGAGGTGGTCGAGCGGATCAGGGAAATGATCCGCTCGGGCGAACTCGGGATCGGAGAGCGGCTGCCCTCGGAGCGGGCTCTCTCGGAAACCTTCCGGGTTTCGCGAAATTGCATCAGACAGGCGATCCAGACCCTTGCGGAAAGAAAGATCCTCGAGAGCCGCCGCGGGGCGGGAACCTATGTCTGCGCACGGGACGAGGCGCCCCTGGTCGATTCGTTCACCCGGGCCATCCGGGCAAAGAAGAACCTCATCCGGGAAATTTTCGAATTCCGGCTCCTGATGGAGCCGCCCGTGGCCGCCCTGGCCGCAAAGACGGTGACAAGGGAAGAACTCGATCGTCTCAAGGTCATCGTTTGCGACCAGGAGAGAAGAATTTTGGCGGGCAAAGAAGACGGGGACCTCGATTCGGCGTTTCACCTGGCGCTTGCGACAGCGTCGAAGAACAGGATCGTCAGGCGGGTGATGGATACCGTAAACGGTATCCTGAACGAGAGCCGCTCCGTACAGTTGTGGAATGAAACCAGGAGGAAAGCCTCCATACTCGGACACCTGAAGATCATCGACGCTCTGGAGAACAGGGACGCCCAGGCGGCCGCCGAAGCCATGCGCGACCATCTCCGGTCCGTAAAGCAGGTCATACTTGCGGATGCTGAGGAAACTCCCGAGTCCGTGGAGCATTAACTCCCCGGCCCAAGGTTTTGTGATGCGCAGCAACCGCTCGTTATTCCGGCGAGAATAGACTACGTCATAATCCAAACCACGAGAAAAAGTGCAAGCAAAAGTGGGAGTAAAGCCTGGCTCCCGGCCTTTCGCCGGGATGACGTCGTTATTATTTGCCGAGTTTTGACTGCGAGAGTGGGAATCTCCGAAACCGCCATTAATTGTGACACAATCTCGGAAGCCGGAATCCGGCACGGCCGCGCATCCTTTTGGACGCGGTTTGAACGGAACACCAACCACTCATTCCCGTTCACGTTGGAAAAAGTTCTCACGTGACACCAGAAAGGACGAATATGCTGAGCGGATTGGAATTTGCACTCGTAGGAGCCGCTGCGATTGTGGGCGGCGCGGTGAATGCCCTGGCCGGGGGAGGCACCCTGATAACCTTTCCGATGCTCACCGCGGTCGGCATTCCGGCCCTTCCCGCAAACGTAACCAATACGGTGGCGCTCTGTCCGGGATACCTGGGAGGGACCCTGGCGCAGTTCAAAGACCTGAATGGCCAGAAAAAGCGCTTGTGGATGCTCATCCCGGCCGGCATCGCCGGAGGGATCGTAGGCGGGCTGCTGCTGCTCAACACGGGCGAAAAGACCTTCCGCGAACTGGTGCCCTACCTCATCCTGTTTGCATCTATAGTGCTCGCAGCGCAGGACCCCATGCGCAAGTGGCTCATGAGCCGCGCCCAGCACTCGAGTTCGGCCCTGGTCAGGGAATTCTGGGCCGTGATTCCCGCCGGCCTGGCGGCCGTCTACGGAGGGTATTTCGGTGCGGGCATGAGTGTTATCGTGCTGGCCGTTCTCGGCCTGGTGATCGAGGATACGCTGACGCGCCTGAACGCCGTGAAGCAATTTCTCGCCTTTGCCGTCAACGTAGCCGCCGCCGTCTTCTTCCTCTTTTCCGACCAGGTTGTGTGGCCGGTCGCCCTGATAATGGCCGCCGGGTCTTTGCTGGGCGGTGCGCTCGGGGGCAGACTGGCCGGCAGGATCAAACCGATCGCGCTCCGCCGGATCGTGGTCACCGCAGGGGTCATAATTTCGGTCATCTACTTCACCCGCTAGGGCTCGACTCTGTCCCGCGCCCGAACGATTTCAGGGAGGCCCATTGACCGCAAATCCGCTCCCGTTGCGGCTTGGGCTTCCCGTTGTTCCCCCCTCTCCTCGTGACTACATTCAATGCAGGACCACGCATTCGACCGTTTCGGCCGGAGCGCCGGTACAAAATCCGAAAATACGGGAGCACTCATGCCCTATATCCTTATGGAGCCCGGGATCAATAACTGCCTGGGCCTGGAAGACCAGGCAGAAATGGAACGGGACGTTCGCTTCGGTTTGACCCGGGCCCGAAAATCCATCCCTTCGAAATACCTCTACGATTCCCGAGGTGCGGAACTCTTCGAGCGCATATCGCAGACTCCTGAGTACTACCTCACCAGGACGGAGCTATCGATTCTCGACCGGGAGGCCGGCACGATCATGGAACCCTATTCAAACGGCAAAGCCGCCCGGATAAGCCTTGTCGACCTGGGGAGCGGTTCGCCGAAAAAAGCCGCAAGGCTCCTGGACACGCTGCATCCGGCGAGGATGAGCGCAGTTCGCTACGTTCCCATGGATATCTGCAAAAGCTGCCTGCTCGAAGCCGCGGCGAAGCTCCCCACAATATACGGGGGCATCGAGGTCCGCCCCATCCTCGCCGATTTTACGAAGCACCTGGACGAAATCCCGCAAGGAAGAAAGCTGATAACCTTTTTCGGGAGCACCATAGGCAACTTCACGGCGGAAGAAACACAGAGATTTCTCGAAAAGATCGGATCGCAAATGGGGCCGGACGACCGACTGCTCATCGGAATGGACATGCTTAAGCCGGTGGAACAACTGGAAGCGGCCTACAATGACCGGCAGGGGGTAACACGCAGTTTCAATCTCAATCTCCTGGCGCGGCTCAACCGGGACCTTGGCGCGGATTTCGATCCAGACGATTTCGAACACCTGGCCCGTTTCAATCCCGATGAGGATCGGATCGAGATGCACCTTCGTGCGAAGCGGACGGTATCCGTCTCGGTCCGCGCCATTTCTCTGAAAGTGGATTTCCGGGAAGGGGAAACGATCCGTACGGAACTGTGCAGGAAATTCAGCAGGGAGAGCATCGAGGAAACCTTTGCCGAGGCGGGTTTTTCCATCAGCGGATGGTTTATGGACAGGAAGGGGTGGTTCTCCCTGGTGGAGGCGCATCCGGGAAGAGACAAAATGCACTCACCGCAGAGACGCTGAGTACGCGGAGGAAAAGATACTTCCACCATCGGCTCCTGAAATCTCTTCGCGCTCTTCAAATTCCTTCGCGAACTGCTTGCATCCAAAAAGGCGGCAAAATCGGCGAGCAGAGCCCGCCGAGGAAAGCAGGCGGTGCTAGTCGGCCGCCCGTGCCAGGCGGATGCCGCTGAACTGGAAGCGGGTCGCGGGATGCCAGAAATTGCGGTAGCTGAGCCGCATGTGATTTCCCGGCGTGACGCAGGAGCCTCCTCGCAGCACGCGCTGGTTATTCATAAACTTTCCGTTGTATTCAGAAAGGTTATCCGGGAATTCCTGGAAACCCGGGTATGGTTCGTAGTGGCTCAGAGTCCATTCCCAGACATCGCCGAAAAGCTGTGAAAGGGGCGCCTGTTTCAGAACGTTTCCGTCGGGTACGGGATGCAGCAAGCCGGATTCCACGAAATTGCCCCGCGCCGGGTCGGCACGCACCGTGCGGGCGGCATGCTCCCATTCCCGTTCGGTCGGCAGGCGCACGTTCCTGAAATTCGAATCGACCTGAGATTTCCAGTTCGCAAAAGCGCACGCCTCATAAAAACTCACGTGGCAAACCGGTTCGGCCGCATCGACCTCGCGCATCCCCGAAAGCGTGTAGCTCCACCACGTATTGCCCATCTTTTCCCAGTAAAGGGGGGCCGTCCACTGCCGCCTTTCCACCTCCGCCCAGCCGTCCGAGAGCCAGAAAAGAGAATTCGAATATCCTCCGTCCTCCATGAATTCCACGTACTCGCCGTTCGTGACAAGCCGCGTCTGCAGGGCAAAACCGTCGAGAAATGCCTTGTGAACGCATAACTCGTTATCCCAGCACCACCCGCCCTCCACGTTCCCGAAATCGTACAGGCCCGCGTCGAAGCTCACGAACCCCGACCCGGCGGGGACCGCCGAGGGTATTTCCCCTGCACGCGGCCGGTAAGCGGGCCTCAAATCCCGCACGTTCCCGTGGTAGATGTTTTTTATTTCCGTGTGAAACAGCTCCTGGTGCTGCTGTTCGTGATTTACTCCCACCGTGAGCAGGAACAGGAGCCTGTCGGCGCCCTCCTCCGGCGCCGTCTCGATCAGCCGCTCCATCCGTTCGTCCACCGACCGGCGGTATCGGTAAACCTCATCGACTGTCGGACGGGTCCGCATTCCACGCGCCCCGCGCAAGCCCCGCAAGCCGGCCCGGTGATAGTAGGAGTTGAGCAGGTAGGCATAGGCCTCGTCCACGGGCAGGGAAAGACCTGCCGGCCGGAGAAGAAACATCCAGAAAAACCAGCTCGTATGTCCGAGGTTCCACTTGGGCGGACTGACCTCCTCCGAGGGCTGGACCTGGTAATCCTCGGGTTCCAGCGGAGCGCACATGGCAAGGCTTGCGTCCCTCACTTTCCGGTACATCTGCAGCATTTTCGGTCTGTCCATGGCAAATTTCCCCTCCTGTCGGAGATTTTACGATTGTGCGGTTTGCGATGAAACACTTTGTAATGTCCTTTCGGGCAGTGTCAATCAGCCCTCGGGAAGACGCCCTCATCCCCCCTTGCATGCCCGAAGAATTCCCGATGATTACATTTAATGATGTTACTTCAAATTGCATGGTCCGGGCACGGCGCGCGGGTGGAGCGTTGAGGTCCGGAAGGAAATGAAAGGAGAATGAGCTATGGCCATGACGGGATTGGAAAGTTTCGATGCCACCGTTCAGAAAAGCAACATCTGGCTCAAGGAGATTATGGAAAAGGAAGGATGGGACGACAGGCACAGAGCCTACATTGCCTTGCGCGCCGTTCTCCACGCGATGCGCGACAGGTTGACGGTGGATGAAGCGGTTCATCTCGGCTCGCAATTGCCCATGCTGGTAAGGGGAATGTACTACGAAGGATGGGACCCCTCGAAAAATCCGCAGAAAATCAGAACGAAGGAGGAGTTTCTCTCTCGTATAGCCAGGGAGTACGAGAGAGCGCAGCCCGATATCGACCCGGAAAACGCCCTGAGAGCGGTTCTCAAACTGCTTTCCGAAAAGATTTCCTGTGGAGAAATGGAAGACGTGAAACACTCTTTTCCCGCGGAAATCCAGGAACTGTGGCCGGAGTCAGCGGTCCATTAAGCGGGGTGAACACTCGGAGGAAAACCAGGTCGGGGAAATGCAGATATGCAGAGGAAAGTTGTATCCTCCCTTGGAGGCCCCCCAACCCCCAAGGGAGGGTAACACTTAGGAGGTAAACGAACATTGAGATAATTAGTACAATGCAAGCCCACTGTCAAGGAATAATGCATAAAGTTTGAACATTGACAAAATTTTTTTTCGAGCTTGTTCCAACCTACGTATCGGGCTTATCCTTCCGTTTTTTCAAAAAATCGAACTTTGTACCCCATAAGTCCGGACGCGAATCCGTCTCGTTTGGCAAGAAGTACTCCGGTTCGTTCCTTCATGCAAATTTTATTTGAATCCCTGCCCTCAATATTTTACATTCGACTGTGATATGTTTCATTCGGCGCGCAAATCCTCCCGTCTAGGCGGAAAGGGAGGATTTTTATTTCCTTTTTTCGGGGTTAGGTCATGACTGACAGAGCACAAATTCTGATCGAGGCGCTTCCCTACATTCGCCGGTTTTACCAGAAAACCGTCGTGATCAAGTACGGCGGCCACGCCATGGTCGCCGAGGATCTCAAGGAAAGCTTCGCAAAAGACATCGTCCTGATGAAATACATCGGGATAAACCCCGTGGTGGTGCACGGCGGAGGACCTCAAATAGGCGAGATGCTGCGGCGGATCGGAAAGAAATCCGAGTTTTGCGCAGGAATGCGCGTAACCGACGCCGACACGATGGATATCGTGGAGATGGTTCTCGCCGGGAAGGTCAACAAGGAGATCGTCACCCTCATCAACCGGCAGGGCGGGTGCGCAATCGGTTTGAGCGGCAAGGACGGGCAGCTTATCGAAGCGCGCAAACTGCATATCGTGCGTGAAACCGGCGACGACAGGCCTCCTGAAATCATGGATATCGGGCATGTGGGCGAGGTGGATCGGATCAATCTCGATATTTTGAAATCCCTGGAGCAAAGCAACATCATTCCCGTAATAGCTCCGGTGGGTGTGGGAGAAGGCGGCGAGACGTACAACATCAATGCCGACCTGGTCGCCGGCGCCATCGCGGGTGCGCTTCACGCCGACAAGCTTCTGCTCATGACCGACGTGGCCGGCGTGCTCGATGCAAACGGAAGCCTCATATCCAGCATGACAATAGCCGAAGCCGAGTCCGCCATATCGACCGAACTTCTGCGCGGCGGAATGATACCCAAGGTGCAATGCGCCATGGACGCCCTGCGTGCGGGCGCAGGCAAGGTGCACATCGTGGATGGCCGCCTGCCGCACGCAATACTGCTGGAGATGTTTACGGATGCGGGGATTGGGACCGAAATTCTGAAAACTCGTGATTAGGACAGGCCATGGAAGATATAAAACAAGAATGTCAAAAACATATCTGCGGCACATACACGCGCTTTCCGGTTGCTTTCGTCAAAGGAGAGGGCTGCAGGCTGTGGGATGATGCGGGGAAGGAATACATCGACTTTCTGGCGGGAATAGCCGTTTGCAGTCTCGGCCATGCGCATCCCGAACTCGCCCGCATAATCAGTGAAAATGCTGCGAAGCTGGTCCATGTTTCCAACCTTTTTTACACCTATCCGCAGGTCGAACTGGCCGCGGAATTGACACGGCTCTCTTTTGCGGATAAGGTATTTTTTTCCAATAGCGGCGCAGAAGCCAATGAAGCGGCCATAAAGCTGGCCAGGAAGTACAGTTGGGACCATTTCGGCCCCGGCCGGCATCATATTATTTCGATGAAGAATTCCTTTCACGGCCGTACGCTCGCCACGCTTTCCGCAACCGGGCAGAGCAAGGTGCACAACGGCTTCGAGCCGCTGGTCGACGGTTTCAGCTACGTTGATTTCAATTCCATTTCGGCCGTAAAGGCAGCCATTACCGAAAAGACCTGCGCCGTAATGGTCGAGCCGGTCCAGGGCGAAGGCGGCCTCAATTTTGCCTCGCCAGGGTATTTTAAAGAACTGAAAGCATTGTGCAGGGAAAAGAACCTCCTGCTGATCGTCGACGAGGTACAGGCAGGCCTTGGGAGGACGGGTTCTTTTTTTGCCTACGAGCAGGAAGACTTCACCCCGGACATTATGACGCTGGCAAAGGCCTTGGCAAACGGCCTTCCCATGGGGGCGATGCTCGCAACCGAGGAGGCCGCATCGGCATTCGTGCCGGGAAGCCATGCATCCACCTTCGGGGGCGGGCCGCTGGTTGCTTCGGCGGCGCTGGGTGTTGTCAGGATTATTTCCCAACCCGCCTTTCTCGAAAAAGTGCGCGAGACCGGGGCATACCTGGTAAGCCGGCTCGGAGAATTGAAAGCACGTTACCCCTTTGTGCGGGAAGTCCGCGGACGCGGCCTGCTGGTCGGAATGGAACTCGAAATTCCGGGCGCGGGACTCGTCCGGAAGTGTCTCGACAGGGGGGCAATCATCAATTGTACGCACGAAACCGTTCTGAGGTTCGCACCGCCCCTGGTGGTCGGCCGGTCCGAAGTGGACAGGCTGATTGACATCCTGGATGCGGTTTTACAAGAGGAAAAGAGATGAAACGTGACCTGCTTTCGATCCGGGATCTGTCCGCAGAGGAAATCCACGGACTGGTTTCGAAAGCCGCGCAAATGAAGCGTGATCTTGCCGAAGGCAAGCTGCGCAAGTCGCTTGCCGGGAAAATAGTAGGATTGATCTTTGTAAAACCTTCTACAAGGACCCGCGTTTCTTTCGAGGCTGCCGTCTACCGTCTGGGAGGCCAGGCAATTTTCATGACCGCCCAGGACACGCAGATCTCCCGGAAAGAACCCCTGATCGACATGGCCCGCGTTCTCGACCGCTATATCGACGCTATCGTCATCAGGACTTTTGCCCAGCAGGATGTCGAAGACCTGGCGCGATTTGCCTCCATTCCGGTGATCAATGCGCTCACCGACTTTTCGCACCCCTGCCAGGTCCTGGCCGATCTGCTCACCATACGCGAAAAGCGGGGCTCGCTCGACAACCTCACGGTGGCCTGGATCGGCGACGGCAACAACATGGCGAACTCCTGGATCAATGCGGCAGCCCGCATGGGCTTCTCGCTCAACCTGGCCTGCCCCGCCGGCTACCAGCCGGATAAGGACGTCGTGCAGTGGGCGCAGTCCCAGGGCAAGGGCAGGATCTTCCTGACCACGAAGGCCGCCGAAGCGGTCGCCGGCGCGGACGTACTCTATACGGACGTCTGGGCGAGCATGGGGCAGGAAGACGAGGCACAGAAACGCATCGCGGCTTTCCGTGATTTTCAGATCAATTCGGAGCTGCTCGCCGCCGCGCCTCCCGATGCCATCGTGCTGCACTGTCTTCCCGCGCACCGGGGCGAAGAGATCACCGATGAGGTACTGGAAGGTCCACAGTCGGCCGTTTTCGACCAGGCGGAAAACCGCCTGCATCTGCAGATGGCGCTACTCGACTGGCTGATTGCGGGCTGATGCCCGCTCCCGGGTACGCGATCCCGGTATCCTTCCCCGTACCGAAAAGCATAAACTGCCGGCGGCCCGATGCGGCTTCGGCATTAAAAGTAAGGAAATTCCGTAATGAGCATTAAAAAGGTTGTACTGGCATACTCCGGCGGACTCGACACCTCCATTATCCTCAAATGGCTGATTGAAACTTACAAATGCGAAGTGGTCGCCTTCTCCGCGGACCTGGGCCAGGATGAAGAATTGGACGGCGTCGAGAAAAAAGCGATCGCCACCGGAGCGGTCAAGGCTCGCATCGAAGACCTGAGAGAGGAATTCGTCCGGGATTTCGTATTCCCGGCATTCCGGGCCAATGCTATCTACGAGGGCCAGTATCTTCTGGGCACCTCCATTGCGCGCCCGCTGATCGCCAAACAGCAGATCAAGATCGCCGAGGAGGAAGGCGCGGATGCCGTAAGCCACGGCGCTACCGGCAAGGGCAACGACCAGGTAAGGTTCGAGCTTGCCTACATGGCCCTGAAACCGGATATCAAGGTGGTTGCGCCCTGGCGCGAGTGGGACCTCAAATCGCGAAGCGCTCTTATCGCATTTGCCAAAAAGCACGGCATCCCCGTGCCGGTCACGAAGGAAAAGCCGTACAGCTCCGACCGCAACATGCTTCATATAAGCTACGAAGGCGGCGTGCTGGAAGACCCCTGGGCCGAGCCCGACCCGAAGATGTTCGTCCTGACCGCCGACGTGCAGGACGCCCCCGATAAGCCGGAAGTCATCGAGATGGATTTCGAGAGAGGCAACGCGGTTGCGATCGACGGCGTGCGGATGAGCCCCGCGGAAATCCTTCACCACCTCAACACGCTCGGCGGCAAGCACGGTATCGGCCGCGTCGACCTGGTGGAAAACCGGTTCGTGGGCATGAAATCCCGCGGCGTCTATGAAACGCCCGGCGGGACCATCCTTCGCGCCGCTCACCAGGCGGTGGAATCCGTGACGATGGACCGGGAGGTCATGCACCTTAGGGACGGCCTGGTGTCGGATTATTCCCGCCTTATCTACAACGGCTTCTGGTACTCGCCGGAAATGCGCTTCCTGCAAAGCATCATGGACCTTGCGCAGGACAACGTCTGGGGCACGGCCCGTCTCAAGCTCTACAAGGGGAACTGCCAGGTCATCGGGCGCAAGTCGGACCGCTCCCTCTACCAGCCGAGCTTTGCCACCTTTGAAGAAGACGACGTTTACCGGCAGGATGAGGCGACCGGCTTTATACGACTTCTCGGCCTGAGGCTGCGGATTGCCACCCTGGTAAAACAAGGCTCCAGTCAGCCGCTCAAATCCTGAGGAAGCGCAATGGCAGAAAAACTCTGGCAGGGCCGGTTCGACCAGCCCACCGACAAGCTCGTTGAAGAATACACCGCTTCCATACACTTCGACAGCCGCCTCTTCCGCTACGACATCGAGGGAAGCATTGCGCACTGCCGAATGCTTGCCGAATGCGGCATCATCACCCACGACGAGTCGACGCATATCGTGGAGACTCTCGGGGAGATTCAAAGGGATATCGAGCGCGGCAAGGTTGCCCTGGATTCCTCGCTGGAGGACATCCACATGGCGATAGAGAAGGAGCTGATTTCCCGTATCGGGGAAACGGGGGGCAAACTCCACACGGCCAGGAGCCGCAACGACCAGATCGCCCTGGATATGCGCCTCTACATGCGCGATGTTCTGTCGCAGTCCTATGCGCTGCTGATCGAACTCCAGCGGGCGCTGGTCTCCAGGGCGGAAAACGACCTGGACGTGGTGATGCCGGGCTTTACCCACCTGCAGCATGCCCAGCCGCTCCTTTTTTCGCACCATCTCATGGCCTACTATGAGATGTTTCGCCGCGACAGCCAGCGGTTCCAGGAATGTCTGGCGCGCACCAACGTGATGCCACTGGGGAGCGCGGCGCTTGCCGGGACCACATTCCCGACCGACATGGAAATCACCGCCCGGCTGCTGAATTTTCCCCGGGTCGTGTCGAACAGCATCGATGCCGTGAGCGACCGGGACTACCTGATAGAGTTCTGCTCGGCGTCCGCCCTTTTCATGATGCACGTCAGCCGAATGGCGGAAGAACTCATCCTCTGGTCGACCACGGAGTTCGGATTCATCGAAATCAGCGACGCCTTCTGCACCGGCTCCAGCATAATGCCGCAGAAGAAAAATCCCGACGTTCCGGAACTCATGAGGGGAAAATCCGGCCGAGTCTTCGGCAACCTTGTCGCCCTTCTCACCCTGACCAAGGGGCTGCCTCTCGCCTACAACCGCGACCTGCAGGAAGACAAGGAGCCGGTGTTCGACAGTGCCGACGTCGTTCTTGCCACGCTCCGCCTGCTTGTGAAGCTGCTGCCGCAAATCAGGATCAATCGCGAGAAAATGGCGTTCATGGCGGGACAGGGGTTCACCCTGGCCACCGACCTGGCGGATTATCTCGTGCGCAAGGGCGTCCCGTTCCGAAAAGCCCACCATGTCACAGGACAGGTGGTGCAGCATTGCATCCAGGGCGGGAAGGAACTCAAAGACTGCTCCCTGGAAGAATTCAAATCATTTCACAAGGCATTCGATGCCGATGTGTTTCCATACCTGGAAATTTCCACGGTGATAGATCAGAGGAAGTCCCTGGGGGGTACGGCAACATCCAGGGTAAAGGAAGCTATCAGCAGGGCTTTGGCCGAACTGGCGGCTTCCTCCAACAACTGAAACCAAACTCGAAATCGGAAATAGATATATGCGAATCCAGCAAAATTACGCCCGATTCACAGGTCTTACCGGAATCGTTTTTATTTGTACAATGGGTATGCTTCTTTCCGGTTGTGGAAGGAAGATGTTCCCGAAACCCGGGGGGCAGGAAGCTGCGCCCCAGGTGCACGATTTTCAGGCGCAGGTCATTCCGCGCGGGGTCGAGCTTTCCTGGGCGATCCCCGAAGGTGCTCAGGCCAAAGGCGTGCGCTACAGCGTGCTGCGCTCCGAACTTAACTGGGACAACCGGAACTGCGTCGAATGCCCGGGGGTGAACCAGCAGGAAGTATTCCGGACCGATGCCGCCGCCGCGCCCCAGGCCGCTTCATCTTCGGACCACAAATTTCACTGGATCGATACTAACATCGTACACAATCACGCTTACCGTTACCAGGTCTCGCTGACCGACGCCAACGGTACACCCCTGAGCACCGCCGGTCCGGCGCTGGCCAAAACCTATCCGGGTCCGGTCGCCCCCACCGGGGTTGCCGCGATAACCCAGCCCCAGGGCATCCTGCTCCAGTGGAAACCCGTTACCAAGGACGCCGAGGGCCGAAACCTGCAGGGAGAACTCTCGTTCCGGATCGACCGGCTCATTTCCAACAAGGACTGGGAAAAAGCCAGCCCCGTCCTGATCAAGGGCAATTCGTTCCTGGACCAGGGGGTTGCATCGGAGCAGAATTACAGCTACCGGGTGGTTCCCGTGCTACAATTCGAAAACACCACGATTCTCGGCGAACCTTCTGCCGTCGCGATTGCGCGGGCGCCTGCAACCGTTTCGCCGCCGCCTCCCAATTCCGTCTGGGTGATGCCCGCAAAAGGGGTACTTGAAATCCGCTGGACGGAAAGCGACGGAAAGGTAAGCGGCTATCACGTGTATCGGAAAGAGGGCAAAGAGATAATCCGGCTCACCGCAAGCCCGGTCCAGCATCCGCCCTTTGTCGATCAGGCAGCCAAGCGCAACGCAAATTACTTTTACGCCGTATCCGCGGTCAGCGCGCAGCAGGGCAACAAGGAAGGGCTCCTTTCCAAGTGGGCTGAGTTCCGCAACGTGCAAACCGAGTAGTTCGGGTCCGCCCCGGATCGCAACGTTAAGACGAGGAATTTTCAGATGCATCACTTTCAATATAGAGGCGATGAACTTTACTGCGAGGATGTTCCGGTCCGCACCATTGCGGAGGAAGTCGGAACCCCCTGCTACGTCTACAGCCATGCAACACTTGCGCATCACTTCCGAGTTTTCGACTCGGCCTTCGGGACTTTTCCGCACCTGACGTGCTACTCGGTCAAAGCCAACTCCAATATCGCCATCCTGAAGTTGTTCGGGTCCATGGGAAGCGGCGTGGACATTGTCTCGGGCGGGGAACTTTTCCGCGCCCGAAGGGCCGGAATTCCTTCGGAGCGGATCGTTTACTCGGGCGTGGGCAAAACCGTCGCGGAGATCGACTACGCATTGCAGGAAAATATCCTGATGTTCAACATCGAGTCCGCCCAGGAACTCGAAGCCATAAACGGGCGCGCTGCTGCGAAGGGCGTCCGGGCGAGAATTTCTCTGCGGGTAAACCCGGATATTGATGCCAAGACCCATCCCTACATCTCGACAGGAATGCAGAAGAACAAGTTCGGCATCGCGATCGAGGCCGCACTGAAGGAGTACGAAAAGGCGAAGGCTCTTCAAAATGTGGAGATCGTCGGAGTCGACTGCCATATCGGAAGCCAGCTCACGGAGGTCACGCCATTTGTGGATGCGCTCAAGCGCCTCCGCGCCCTCATCGCGCGGCTCAAGGAAATCGGCATTTCCATCCGCTTCCTGGATCTTGGCGGCGGCCTGGGCATCGTCTACGATCAGGAATCCCCTCCGCAGCCCCGGGAATATGCAGAAGCGATCCTGCGGGAACTCGGCGATATGGATTGCACCCTGATCTTCGAGCCCGGACGCGTGATCGTCGGCAATGCAGGAACCCTTGTCACGAAGGTTCTCTACACCAAGTCGACCCCCAAAAAGAATTTTGTCATTGCAGATGCAGCTATGAACGATCTCGTTCGGCCGAGCCTGTACGGTTCGTACCACTATATACAGCCGGTCACGAAGAGCGAGAGGGAAACGCAGATTGTCGACGTCGTGGGTCCGATCTGCGAGTCGGGGGACTTTCTGGCAAAGGACCGCGGCCTGCCCGAGCCCGCCGCAGGCGAATTGCTCGCAGTGATGAGCGCAGGGGCGTATGGATTTTCCATGTCCTCCAACTATAATTCGCGTCCGCGCGCGGCCGAGGTGCTCGTGAGCGGTGCACGGTATTCCGTTATAAGGAGAAGGGAGACCTGGGAGGACCTGGTCCGGACGGAAGCCATTCCCGAGTTCGTGAACGGATGAGGAAGATCGGAACGGTTATTCCGTTTTGCGGGATTTACTAACCGGCCTGTCGCAATTAGGATAGATTGCGAGTTGACGGTCCACCCCGCATTGCCCTGCTGACAGAGACCCCGCGCATGGATCGGGATCCTGGAAGAAGATGTCCAAAGGAGTCCAAAATGGCCGGTATCCCCAATCGAATCCGCTTTATGAAAATGGCCGGCAGCGGAAATGATTTCATCATAATCGATAACCGCGAACTGCAACTGGACAAGGCGCAGGCACGGGAACTCACCGTGGCGGCATGCCGCCGAAAGCTCTCTGCCGGTGCGGACGGTCTCATCCTCATCGATAACGACCCGGAAGTCGATTTCAAATGGCTTTTCTTCAATGCGGACGGGAGCGAAGCCGAGATGTGCGGCAACGGAGCGCGCTGCGCCGCCCGTTTTGCCAGGCTCAACGGGATCGTGGACAAGGACCGGATAGCTTTCCGCACGCTTGCCGGCATCATTCAGGCGCAGATACTGGGAGAGCGGGTAAAGATCCGGATGACCCCGCCCCATAGCATGGAAATAGATTTCTGCATCGATCTCGAGGAAAAAGCCTTCTGCATGCATTTTATAAACACCGGCGTCCCGCACGTGGTCTCTTTCGTGGAAACCGAAACGCAGCTGCAGGATTTCGACGTATTCACCTGGGGACGCACTGTCCGTTTCCATCCCCGTTTTCAGCCGGCCGGTTCCAATGCCAACTTCGCCTATGTTCGCGATCCGCATAACATCGCGATACGCACGTACGAGCGCGGGGTGGAAGCCGAGACCCTGGCCTGCGGGACGGGCTCCATCGCCTGCGCGCTGGTGGCCGCCGCCAAGGACCTGGTGCTTTCCCCGGTCGATGTGCTCACGCAAAGCGGGGAGACCCTGGTAATTCACTTTGATAAAGTTTCACAAGACGGTAAAATAGATTTTCCCAGCGTTTATTTGGAAGGCGACGCAAAAGTGGTCTACGATGCCGAACTCTGGGACGAAACTATACTTCGGTAAGAGCAAGAGGAGGCTCCATGTTTCAAGGCGCGATGGTGGCTATCATAACGCCCTTCAAAAACGGACAGGTGGATGAGGCTGCGTTCAGGAATCTGATCGACTTCCAAATAGAGAACGGGACCCACGGTATCGTCCCCTGCGGCACGACCGGAGAGTCGGCGACGCTCTCCTTCAAGGAACACGAACGTGTAATAGAGATTGCCATAGAACAGGCGAACAAGCGTGTTCCCGTTATCGCCGGAACCGGCTCCAACAATACCGAAGAGGCTATCGTCCTCACGAGGCATGCAAAGAAATCCGGCGCCGACGCCGTGCTCATGATAACGCCTTACTACAACAAGCCGACCCAGGAGGGCCTGTTCCGGCATTTCGAAGCGGTCGCCAAAGCCGTCGATATTCCGATCATCCTGTATAACATCCCCGGCAGAAGCGCCGTGAACATGGAACCGGATACGATCGCCCGGCTCTCGAAGATAGACAACATCGTCGGAGTGAAGGAAGCATCCGGATCGATGAAGCAGATCACCGATATTATCGCGCGTTGCGACAGCGACTTCGCCGTGGTATCCGGCGAGGATTTCCTCACCTTCCCTCTTATGTGCGTGGGGGGTAAGGGGGTCATATCCGTCGTATCGAACGTGGCGCCCAGGGACATGGCGAATCTGTGCAACCTCTATTTCGAAGGGAAGTTCGCGGAGGCGCAGAAGCTCTATTACCGCCTGCTGCCCCTGTGCCATGCTCTCTTTTACGAAACGAACCCGGCACCGACCAAGACCGCGCTGGCAATGATGAAGAAGATCGCAAGCGACGAACTCCGCCTTCCCCTGGTGCCCATGTCGGAAACGAATCGCGAGCGCCTGAGGAAGGTTCTGGAAGATTACGGCCTCGTGCCCGCTGCAACACGGAGGGGTGTGGCAGCCTAGTGATGTCGACCCCGGTATTCTGTGGGAGCGGCTTGCAGCCGCGATTGGAACATCAGCTGACATTGCACCGGTTCGACAGGCCGTCATTCGAATAGTCAGGTTAATCAAGGCATTACCCCAAACCGTTTCTTTCTTCCCGCCCCGAAAATCGCGGCGGGAGGATGAGGGTGGGGATTTTGCCGTTACCGGCCCAGGGTGTTGTCAAATTATTTCCATAGTTTTCAGGAGGATAGCATGATTCATGCTGCAGTGGCCGGCATCGGGGGCAGAATGGGCACGCGCATAGCACAGCTCATTCGCGAAACCGATGGCATAGAGCTGGCCGGCGGATTCGATCATCCCCGGTTCGACAAGATAGGCCGGGACCTGGCCGAGGTGATCGGCGGTTCTCCAACCGGAATAACCGTTGGAGCCGGGATAGACGACGTCCTGGACAGTGCGGATATCGTAATAGACTTCACGACAGCGTCGGTATCGCTCGAACATTTGCGGAAAGCCGCTGCGCGCAAAAAAGCCATGGTCGTCGGATCGACCGGGTTTTCCCGCGAACAGCTGGACGAAGCCGCAAAGATCGCTACCACGGCGCCGTGCCTTATTTCTCCCAACATGAGCATCGGGGTGAACATTCTGTTCAAGATGGTCGCCGATGCGGCGCGGCTTCTCGGGGAAACCTGCGACATCGAGATCATCGAGGCCCATCACCGGTACAAAAAGGATGCCCCGAGCGGCACGGCGATAAAGCTTGCCCAGATAGTCGCAAAGGCCATGGACCGGGACCTGGACAAAGTCGGCGTCTACGAGCGGCACGGAATGATCGGCGAGCGCACGGGCGCGGAAATCGGCATTCAGACTATTCGCGGCGGAGACATCGTCGGAGAACACACGGTGATTTTCGCCGGACTGGGTGAGAGGATAGAACTGATCCATCGAGCCCAGAGCCGTGATAATTTCGCACGCGGGGCGATTTATGCGGCGAAATGGATCGTGAAAAAGGCTCCCGGGCTCTACGACATGAGCGATGTGCTCGGGATTAAATAATTCCAGCGGAGGTTCTAATGATTTTTCAGAAACCTGAACGTTTGCGTCAGCTTCCCCCGTACCTTTTCGCCGAAATCGACCGGCTGAAAGCGGAACTGGTCGCCAAAGGCGTCGACGTTATCAATCTCGGGGTAGGCGACCCAGATCTTCCGACCCCGGCCCACATAATCGCAAAGCTTGCCGAAACCGCCAAAGACCCTTCCAATCACCAGTATCCCTCCTATTCGGGAATGAACGATTTCCGGGTCAGCGTGGCGAAGTGGTACAAAAGCAGGTTCGGAGTGGAATTGGACCCGCTCTCGGAAGTCCTGACGCTCATCGGCTCCAAAGAAGGCCTGGCCCACCTGCCGCTCGCCTGCCTGAACCCGGGCGACCTGTCGCTGGTGCCCTCCCCCGCCTACCCGGTTTATCAGATAGCCACCATGTTCGCGGGCGGGGAATCCCATATCATGCCGCTGGTGAAGGAAAACCGCTTTCTGCCGGACCTGGATGCCATTCCCGAAGACGTTGCCCGCCGCGCCCGGCTGCTGTTCATCAACTACCCGAACAACCCGACCGGCGCAACGGCCGATCCGGCTTTCTACGAGAAAGTGGTCCGGTTTGCGCGCCGGTATGACATAATCGTCTGCCATGATGCCGCCTACACGGAGATGTCTTTCGACGGGTACCGTCCCATGAGCTTCATGGAGGTTCCCGGGGCGAAAGAGGTGGGAATAGAGTTCCACTCGCTTTCGAAAACGTACAACATGACCGGCTGGCGCCTCGGATTCGCCGTGGGCAATAAAGAAATCGTCGGAGCGCTCGGACAGATCAAGAGCAACATCGACTCGGGAGCATTCAACGCCGTTCAGTGGGCAGGCATTGCCGCCCTTGAAGGCGACCAGCAGCCCGTGCACGAAATGCAGGAGATCTACAGGGAACGACGCGACATCCTGATCGCGGGTCTGAAGAAAGCGGGCCTTGAGCCTGATCCTCCCAAAGCGACCTTCTACGTCTGGTGCCCGACCCCTCCGGGGTATACCTCCAAGGATTTTACTTCCCTGCTTCTGCGGGAGGCGGGGATCGTTACGACGCCCGGCAGCGGTTTCGGCGAGCCCGGCGAAGGCTATGTGCGAATGGCCCTCACCGTAACGAAAGAGCGTATTCAGGAAGCGGTTGAGCGCATCTGCAATCTTTCTTTCAAGACGGTCTAGAGTACGGATGGAAGCGGCTGCAGTAGGCATAGGCAGTAATATAGGCGACTCTCTGAGGATATGTATGGATGCGGTGGACCTATTGCAAAAGCATCCGTCAGTTCATATTCTTAGGGCATCGTCCTACTATAGAACCAAGCCCGTAGGGTTCACCGAGCAGGACTGGTTTGTAAATGCTGCCGTCCTGTGCGAAACCGGTCTCGACCCGGAAGATTTCCTCGAAGTCTTACTCGAGTTGGAACAACAATTCGGCAGGGAGAGAAAGATCAAATGGGGTCCCCGGACGCTCGATCTGGATCTGCTTTTCTACGGCTCGCGGCAGATCGACCGGGAAAAACTGAAACTGCCCCATCCCCTGCTCCAAGAACGGCTTTTCGTACTGGCGCCGCTTGCCGAGATAGAACCGGACTGGGTGCATCCAGGTCTGGGACTGTCCGTCAGGCAAATGCTGGCCCGGCTTTCGGAAACCGATCACCAACAGGAAATTCAAAAACTGGAAATGTAATATGGGGAGATTCCTACTATACCTGGCGCTGATCTGGATAGCCTATCTCCTCTTCAAAAAAATATGGAAATCCTTACTGGCGCCCCAGGACAGGCAGGGCCCGAAATCCGGCGGCCCGCCCGCCGATGCCGAGCTTATACGAGACCCGCAGTGCGGGGTCTACTTCATGAAACAGCACGGCGTCAAAGGCGTGGTGGACGGCAAGGTTCTTCATTTCTGCAGCGAAGAGTGCTACGACAAATATGTGAAGGGCCATGCCGGCCGGTAGACAAATATTCATCGAGACGGAGGACAGATGAAATTCTTTATTGATACGGCAAATCTCGACGAGATAAGGGACGCTCACGCTCTGGGCGTGCTGGACGGCGTCACAACCAACCCGAGCCTCATTGCCAAAGAGGGAATAACCGGCCGGGAAGCTTTCAAGCAGCACATCAAAAAGATCTGCGAAATAGTCCAGGGACCAGTCAGTGCGGAAGGGGTTTGCCCCGACCTGGAGGGAATGCTCCAGGAAGCGCGCGAACTGGCCGCAATCGACGAAAACGTCGTCGTGAAAATCCCGATGACCACAGTCGGGTTGAAAGCCGTCAAAACTCTGTCGCAAGAGGGAATCCAGACCAATGTAACGCTGATATTCTCGCCGCTGCAGGCACTCCTGGCCGCCAAGGCGGGCGCATCCTACGTCAGCCCCTTTGTTGGCCGTCTGGACGATATCTCCCAGGACGGCATGGACTTGATAAAGCAGATCCTGGATATTTTTTCCAATTACCTTTTCGAAACGGAAATTATCGTCGCCAGCGTGCGAAATCCCGTACACGTCCTGACTGCGGCCCAGTTAGGCGCAGATATTGCTACAATACCGTACAAGGTCATCGAGCAACTTGCCCGGCATCCTTTGACCGACATTGGAATCGAAAAATTCCTGAAGGATTGGAAGAAAGTAGATAAAGGTTAGAAGCCGGTTAACGGCGACTGCGGGAAGCTGAATCAAGGAGGGGTTATGAGGTACCTGGCAAATGTTGCCGGATATCTGATTTTTGCTCTGATTTTCATCTCCTCGGTATTTATTGCGCCGTTCCGCTCTGGGGCTGAGATTTTCAGGTACGTGGATAAAGATGGAACGATTCATTTTACGAATACGCCGACCAGTGCGCGTTCCAGTCCGGTGGACCTGCCGCCTCTGAACCAGGCTAATTTCAACAAGTA
>JAEZXS010000288.1 GCA_023442755.1 Pseudomonadota bacterium
CGGATGTCTTCCGCGCCCGGGGGCGCCTGGATCGGAGCAGATTCGGGGGTCTTTATCTGCGGGCCGGGCCGGGCAGGTTTTTCCGGCGCCAGCTGAGGGGGGCGCAGCTCCGGTTCCGTAGATCGCGGCAGCCTGAATTCACCCGTCTGGGCAGCTGCGGGAGTGGGAAAAATCAACCCCCAGGCGCTCCAGGCCCAAATAATCCCCAACAAAGCCCAACCACAACGAGATCTTTTCAAACATTCCCCCTCATTTCGGTGAAAGATCAGGCTGAACCGAGCAATGTAGCCATATGGGCATTGATTCATGCAACACTGCGGATATGCGGTATAATCCGGATAAGGAAATCCGTCGTCTTGCTTCAGCTTTCATGAAGATGAACAAGCCGGAGTCATTCATGGATTTCAGGGTTCCGATCCCGCAGCGATATCTGTAATGCGTGTTTTTACGAATAATTGTAAAATACAGCCCCAAGGTGCATCATATACTCTAATCGTATGGTTTCATGCAAGAAGTTGTTTCTTGACAAGAAATTATTCCAATCCGATTTATACCCTCTTTAATCAGAGGGATACGCGAAGCGATCATCGATCGGCAGAAGCTTCCCTTCCGCACTAATATCCCGCATGCATCGTCGAAATATTGACATCGATCGGTCCTGTCGAAGTCCGGCCCCACGGGTGCAAACGGGCTTCCAGGCAGATGCTGCCCCGGCTCCGTGTTTCTGCATCCGGGCAAATCGAGCCTCCCCTCTCACGGCTTTCCCATGGCACGGTAATTGCTCGAATTCGGAAAGAAAAATAGCAGGGGTCCATCCCGGACCTTTGGGTGTACAGCTTGAGGGCCGGTGTAAATGGCAGCTACATTTCAGGATCTGAACAATTTAATTGCGAGCTTCCGCTCCTCTCCCATGCCCTTTCCCGCATGCCTGACTTTGCGGGACGCGCTCTGCGAGAAAAATGCGGTCGAAGACGTCCTGTGGAAGATTTATCCGCCCAAAGTTGATGACGGCGGCAGTCAGAGCGACCCGAAACTCGCCTCGATACTGGCGGGAACTGAATTGGGTGTCTGGTCGCTGGCTTTGGAGTCCATCGAATTCATTGCCGCCGAAGTTCGGCGGCTAAGGCCGACTGCAATCGCGGAGTTCGGCAGCGGCGTCAGCACCATCGTTTTTGCTCACCTCATGGATCAACTCTATCCCGGGCAAAAAGAACCTTCGGTTTTCAGCATAGAGCAATCGGCAGAGGTCCTGGAGGAAGTTGAAGACCGGCTGCTAAGGTGCGGGCTGTCCGAGAGGGTGAGATTTCTTCACGCGCCGTTGATACGGCAGAGTGTCAATTTTGTGGCGACCAATTGCTACAGGTTGCCCGCAGAGGAACTTCCACCCTTTTTCGGTCATGCAAAACCTGAGCTGGTATTGGTCGATGGCCCCGCCGGAGATTACGGCGACCGGTTCGGAACCATTCCCCTTATCCAGGGCCATCTGCATCCAAACGCCATGGTCTACATGGACGACGCCTTGCGCGACAGCGAATTGGCAACGGCAGACTGGTGGAGCAGGCTGGGTTATCTGGATGTGACAGGCATCGCCTGGGTGGGAAAAGGATTTCTTGTTGCCCGGAATGCAGCCGCCGGCGACGATTCCGGACACATGGCCCGCATTGCCTCCGTAGCTGAACAGAGTTCCCTCCGCCCGCCGGGCTCTTTGCCTCCGCCCGGTCGAATCTGCCTGCCCGCGGAATCCTCGGACAACAACGACGTATCTCCTGCTGCGAAATTAAAGATTTACACCGATTCCAGGTACCTTCCGCCCGGCGGGCAGCACGTGCCTCTGCTTATCCCTTTCTGGGGCGGGCACAGGGAAGACCCCGACGATCCCACCCGCGGCCGTTTCGATAAATATCACGCGGTCGGTCAAGATTATTTCGATATCGTCTCCCCGGAAGATGCGGACGTTGCTCTCCTGCCGGCGGAATGGTCGCCGGAAAGCACGGATATCGCCGCCCGGCTGTCCGAGGAAGCGAACGGCAAGCCCATCGCGCTCTTTTACTGCAACGACTCCGATACGGAAATAATCGTCCCGAACAGCATCGTTTTTCGCACCTCCATCAACCGCTCCACCCGTGCGGCCAACTGCTTCGCCATGCCGGGGTGGTCGGAGGATTTCGTGGCGAGTTCCATGGGCGGCCGGCTTCCCCTGCGCAGCAAGAAAGATAAGCCAAGTATCGGTTTCTGCGGCCTGGTGCCGCCCGAGCCGGCGCACGTGCGCCGCCGGACCATCGAGATTCTGAATGGATGCCCTCACCTGGAACCACGCTTCATAACACGAGAGCACTTCTGGGGGAGCGCACTCGAAAGCTCCGGGTGGAACGGCAGGACGCAACAGGTGCGGCAGGAGTTTATACAAAATCTCGTGGACAGCGACTATGCGCTGTGCATGCGAGGAGCGGGCAATTTCTCCTACCGCCTCTATGAAGCCCTGAGCTGCGGGCGCATTCCCGTCTTTGTCGATACCGACTGCGTTTTACCCTACGATCGCCTGCTGGACTGGAAGCAGTACTGCATCTGGGTGGATGAGAAAGACCTGGACCGCGCAGGGGAAAGGATCGCCGATTTTCACGCTTCCCTGACACCCCGGGACTTCATGGACAGGCAGCTCGCCTGCCGAAAGTTGTGGGAGGACTGGCTCTCGCCCGAAGGCTTTTTCAGAAACTTTCACCGCCATTTCTCGATAGAAGAAGATAACTTGGAGCCCGTGTCCACCCGAACCCCGCATGTCCGGGCATGCTCCGGAACGAAAACCATGGCAAAATCCAATAAACCGAGCATCGTTTTCTTGAATACCTATTACCCGAATTTCCTGGCATCCTTCTACTCCAAGCGCCCCGAGGTGCTGCATGCCGGCTATGCCGATCACAGGGATACCCTGCTGCGGCAGTGTTTCGGAGACAGCGACTTCTATTCGGAGGGAATGAAAAAGGCGGGATGGAACGCGGAAGATCTCGTCGTGAACTGCGAACCGCTTCAACAGGCCTGGGCGCGGGAAAACGGGCTCGCGGAAACAGGACTCGGAATTGCCCTTCGGCAGATCGCCGGGATAAAACCCGACGTGGTCTATTTCCAGGACCTCGGCCTGGCCGATGAAACTTTCCTCAGTGCAATCCGGCCTCACACCCGAATCATCGCGGGCCAGATCGCCTCCCCCGTGCCGCCGCAAAGCCATCTCAAGGGCTTCGACATTCTTTTCACCTCTTTTCCTCACTTCGCGGAACGGTTTCGCCGAATGGGGATCACCGCGTATTACCAGCCCCTCGCTTTCGAGCCGAGGGTGCTGCAAAAGCTGCCGCAAAGCGGGAAGAGCTATCCCGTAACCTTCGTGGGCGGGATATCCCCCGTACACAAGGAAGGGACCGTCCTTCTCGAGAAAATAGCAGGGCTCGTCCCCGTGGATTTCTGGGGGTACGGGGCGGAGATGCTGCCCGAGGGTTCCATAATCCGCAAGAACCATCACAGGGAGGCATGGGGACTCGACATGTTCTCCGTCCTCCGGCAGTCGTTCATCACGATCAACCGGCACATCGACGCAGCCGAAAATTTCGCCAACAACATGAGACTCTTCGAAGCGACCGGATGCGGGGCACTTCTGGTCACCGACTACAGGGATAATCTCGATGACCTGTTCGCAATCGGGAAAGAAGTTGTTGCCTACCGTTCCCCGGAAGAATGCGCCGCCCTGGTTCAATACTACCTCTCAAACCCGGCCGAGGCGGAAGAAATAGCGCGCGCAGGCCAGGCCCGCACCCTTGGTGGTCACACGTATACGGCGCGCATGGAGCAGACCGCGGAAATCCTGGAGCGTCACCTGAAATACAGGCAAAACGATCCGGGAATGCCGGACTTTACGAAAATCTCCTACGGGAAGCAGTTCATCGAAAAATCCGCCGTGTCCCCTGCCCTTGCTTCGGGCTGGAAAGACGAAAGGATCCCGGAAAGACAGCGGGCCCTGGCGCAGTTTGAGCTGGCCGGAATGTATGCCGGGCAGGCGCCGCACCTGTTCAGAGTGCTGGTCGAGTGTCTGCGCCCCATCCTCTTGCCCGGGTCTTCCGTTCTGGAAATAGGATGCGCCAGCGGCTACTACTACGAAGTGCTGGAATACCTGTTGGGGATGCGCATCGATTATACGGGCGTGGATTATTCCGAACCGCTCATCCGCATGGCGAAATCGTATTATCCCAGGCCGAACTTTCTTACCGCCGACGGTGCAAAGCTGCCATTCGGCGACGGCAGTTTCTTCGCCGCGATTTCATCCGGAATCCTGCTTCACGTCCCGAACTACGCCGATCACGCGGCGGAAACGGCGAGGGTGGCCGAGCAGTTTGTCGTCGCCCACCGGATTCCCGTCTGTCGCGAAGGTACCACCCGCTACATGAAAAAATACGCCTACGAGGTGGAGACGGTGGAGCTTCTGTTCAACGAGCAGGAAATCCTGTCGCTTTTCGAATCGAACGGGCTAAAGCTGACGGGCGCGCTTCAATATTACTCGAATCCCCGGGAGGACAGCTATGAACTCACATATCTCTTCCAAAAAGTTTAAAGACGAATTCGGAGCCTTCCGGGAAAAGAGCGTCCTGATCACCGGCGGCCTCGGCTTCATAGGGTCCAACCTGGCGATACACCTGACGGCGCTCGGCGCCCGCGTGACGCTCATCGACAGCCTCATTCCGGAATACGGGGGAAACCTCTGGAACATCCTCCCCGTTCAGGACAAGGTCACCGTAAATATCTCCGATATCCGCGACGAGCATTCGATGAAGTACCTGGTTCGAGGCCAGGATTTCGTCTTCAACCTGGCCGGCCAGACAAGCCACCTCGATTCCATGGTCAACCCCCATCCCGACCTCGAAATCAACGCGCGCGCGCAGCTCTACCTTCTGGAAGCGTGCAGGAAATACAATCCTTCGATCAAGATAGTTTTTGCGAGCACCCGGCAGATTTACGGACGCCCGGCGTACCTTCCCGTGGACGAGCGCCATCCGATGTGTCCCGTGGACGTAAACGGCGTGAACAAGATGGCCGGAGAGTGGTACCACATCGTCTACAACAAGGCCTACGGCATCGCGACGACCGTTCTCAGGCTGACCAACACGTACGGGCCGAGAATGCGGGTAAAGGACGCCAGGCAGACGTTTCTGGGCATCTGGATTCGAAGCTGTGTCGAAGGAAAGCCCTTCTGCGTCTTCGGGGACGGCAAGCAGGTGCGCGATTTCAACTACGTGGACGACGTCGTACGCGCGTTCCTGCTGGCTGCACTGTCCGAGGACAGCAACGGCGAAATATACAACCTCGGGGCCGAAGACCCCATCAACCTCAAAGATACGGCGAAATTGCTGCTGGAGGTAAACGGGAGCGGTTCCTTCGACATCGTGCCTTTTCCCGAAGACAGGAAGCAGATCGACATTGGGGACTACTACTCCGACTACCGGAAAATCAGGTCGAAGCTCGGATGGAAGCCATCGATACCGCTCGCAGACGGGCTGAAGGAAACCCTGGCATATTACCGTTCATTCGGCGAACACTACTGGGGGCAGGAAAATGGCCGGTGACATCATCCCCGTTGCTAACCCCGGGGCCCAGTTCACCCACTACGAAGCTGAAATCCGGGAAGCGGTAGCCCGCGTGCTCGCGAGCGGAAGCTACATCCTCGGAGATGAGGTGGCAGGCTTCGAGAAGGAATTTGCGACCTTCCACGGTGTAAAATGTTGTGTCGGCGTCGCAAACGGCACGGACGCCCTGGCAATCGCACTGAAAGCGGTCGGGGTCGGGCCGGGCGACGAGGTAATCACGGTATCCCATTCGGCGGTGGCAACGGTTGCGGCCATCGAACAAATCGGCGCCGTTCCCGTTTTTTCCGACATTCATCCGCTGACGCGCTGCATCGACGCGGACGCGATCCCCGGTCTGGCTACCGATAGGACCAAAGCCCTGGTGCCGGTCCACATATACGGGCAGCCCGCCCCTATGAGAGAGATCGTTTCCCTGGCAAAGCGGCTTGGCCTGAAAATCGTCGAGGACTGTGCCCAGGCGCACGGGGCGGAACTGGACGGAGTGAAGGTCGGGTGCTTCGGAGATGCGGCCGCCTTCAGTTTCTATCCGACGAAAAATCTCGGGGCCATAGGCGACGGCGGCGCCATAATTACCAAATCCGAAGAAATCGGGGCACGTGCGTGCGCGCTTCGCGAGTACGGATGGGAGAAGCGTTTCGTGAGTTCTTTCAGCGGATTCAATTCCCGCTTGGACGAGTTGCAGGCGGCGATCCTGCGCGTCAAACTTCCGCACCTTCAGGACGATAATGCGCGCCGCAGAAAGACTGCCCAGTCGTATAACGATTCCATTCGCGACGAGCGTATTCTCCCGCCCCCTCAGATTGCGGGCGCGCTTCATTCCATGCACCTCTACGTCGTCGAATGCGAAGAGCGGGACGAACTCAAAGAATTTCTACACCGCCGGGGCATAGGCACGGGCATTCACTATCCGTACGCCATCCATCAGCAGCCTGCATACAAGGGCAGAATCCGCGGCTGCGATCGCCTGCCCGTAACCGAATCTCTTTACCGGAATATCCTGAGCCTTCCCATGTATCCGGAGCTTACCCCCGAACAGGTCGGAAGAGTCTGCCGGGCCCTGGAGGAATGGAGTTCACACCGAAAATGAAAAGCTACTGCACGTATTTCGATCGGGCCTATCTCCTCAAAGCCCTTACGATGCTCGATTCTCTGCAGCGGCACGAAACGGACGACTACCGGGTCTTCGCCGTGTGCCTGGACGAAATCAGCCGCATCCTGCTGGAAAAGTTGTGCCCGCCAAACGTGGTGCCCGTTCCGATGCACGCCATCGAAAGAGGTGACGCCGCCCTCCTCGCGGCAAAACGGAACAGGTCGCTGGTGGAATATTACTGGACGGCGACCCCCACGGTCATCCTGCGCCTTATGGAATCGCACCCGGAAATCGACATACTGACATACCTCGACGCAGACCTTTTCTTCTACTCGTCCCCCCAGAGCATCTTCGACGAATTCGGCGGCGGATCGGTTCTGATCCACGAACATCGCCTCTCCCCGGCGCTCGCACAC
>JAEZXS010000377.1 GCA_023442755.1 Pseudomonadota bacterium
TCCCGCGTTCGGTTACCCTGCACGGGTGGCCGCAGCTACATGTTGAACGAGCAATTAACATGTCCGACACCTTTCAGTCGGATAGATCAGCCAGGCTTAGCCTGGCACACCGAAGACGCGAAGAAAACCGCTGTAAATTCGGTTGGTTGACATAAATCGTTCTTTGCCTGCCACGCAGATGGAACTCGTACACGTCGTCATGTGCTGGTTCGAATTCAGCCCGCCGATCCGACGAACCGGGGCGCAAGACGCGAAGAAAAACAACCTCCAACCAATTCCCGAAACCTATAACTATATAGCTGGGGTATGGTCGCTTACCATGCGAGCGATGCGGCCGGAAGGTTTTTTCTTCCCTCGCGAAGACGCGAAGACGCGAAGAAAAACCGGTCAGACCGATTGTATTTCGTGGGCGATGTTTTTCTCCTTCGCGACGCGAAGAAAACAGTTGTAAAATCGGTTGGTTGACATCAATCGCTCCTTTGCCTGCCACGCAGATGGTACTCGTACACATCGTTATGTGCTGATTCGAATTCAGCCCCGCGGAATCCGAGAACCGGGAGCAAGCCGCGAAGAAAAGCAACCACCAACCAAATACCACAATCTATAACTATTAACTGGAATGGGCGCTTGCCCGTACAGTTCGGCCGCCGCATCGGCGTGCAGGCCGAGCGCTCGTTCCCTGGGCCGGACGCCAGGTCGGCCCGGGGACAGTGAGCGGCGCTGGGCACGGCGCCGCGATGGGGGTGCGGGGGACCGCCGTCAGGACCGCCGTCCCCCGCTCTTTTGTCTTTATCTCTGCCTTTACGCCCCTCCGCCTTGAGCCATCCTCTGCTACCCTTTCGCCACAGCGCCCAGTTCCGTCTCCAGCTTTTGCATGCTGTTGCGGGCGAAGTCGATATCGGGATCGAGTTCGAGCGCGATTTTATAGAGCCGTATAGCTTCTTCTTTGTGGCCGAGTTCGCGGAGGTTGGAGCCGATATTGGCGTAGTCGATTGCGGAGCCCGGGTCGAGTTCGATGGCGCGCTCAAAGGCGGCGATCGACTCGTCGTGTTTTTTCAGCTTGAAGTAGCAGAATCCCCGCAGGTTGAAGATTTCCTTGAGTTCCGGGTTGGCCTTTTCGGCCTGTTCGAGGGAGTCGAGCGCTTCCGGGTACCGGCCGAGGTCTTTGAGGCAGGAGGCGATGTGGACGTGGATGCTCCCGATTTCGCGCTGTTCGGGAGACTGTTCCAGGGCTTTTTTGTGAAGCGCGAGGGCTTTTTCGGCTTCGCCTTCGAGTTCCAGGCTGTGAGCGAGGAAGAAGGTCAGGTCGTAGCGCGGGCCGAAGATGGAGAGGAGCCGCTCCATCTGGGGGATGATCAGGTCGCGGGAAAGGCCGCGGAGCATCGTCCGGGCGGCGTGCTGCGGGAAGTCGGTATTGCGGGTATGGTCGAGGAAGTGGGCTCCCGGGATCATGGTATAGATTGCGGGGACCTGCAGCACGGGGTGAGTGACGTTTGCGATGAGGACTTCCCGGCCGATCCGGGCGAGGGCGGCCACGCACCGTTCGATTTCGACGCGCATGTTGTTGTCGTCGAGATCCGGGAGGTCGTGCAGGGAGACTTTCTTGCTGCTCTTCATGAGATAGGCGGCCTCTTCGAGGCTCGCGTACTTGGGAAGAGTCGGCCTGTAGGAAGTGCGGGATTCAAAGTCGCCGGCAAGCTGCGCGATTTCGGTCAGGGCGCGGCACAGGGATTTTTCCGGGTTGGACGTGGTACCGGCGGTGAAGACGATCTCGCTTTTTTCCGGGAAGGTTGCCGGGTCGTAGGCGAGTGCGCCGACGGTGGGGATGCCGGTATCCAGGGAGAAGTCGCGCAGGAAGAGTTTTATGCCCTTGGCCTGGAATTTTTTGACAAGTTCGATGGAAGCCGGGTCGCGAAGCGAATCGACGTCGATTTCGGGGGTGTCGAGCAGGTCGTTGCTGATGATGGAGCTGACGTGTCGTTCGACCACTTCGCTCAGGCCCTGGAGGATGGCTTCTTCCAGGGTGTTTCCGGCGGCCGGGCCGTTGTATTCGTTGATCTGATAGAACCAGTCTATGGGCGCCCACTGGTCTTCGCCGCGGGTGAGGTTGCGGACCCTGACCCATCGCATGGGGAAGTCCTTGAGGAACGCCATGCACAGATCGTCGGGCGTAGTAGTGTCGTAGACGGATTTTTTTAAGGCTTCCAGGGATACGGCGGCCCCGTTCAGTTCCCCGTAGGTGTAGGTGGGAAAGGGGTACTGGTGGATGAAGGAGAAGAAGCTGAAGCGCTCCATCAGCTCCATGAGGGCGCTTGCTTCGGACTGCTCGGGAGTAGCGCCCTTGCCCATCTGCTTCTTGGTGCCGGTGAAGCGGGTGGCGTCTTCGCCGCACAGGCTTATGTAAACGGGGATGTCGAGCCTGCCCGTATCGATCCGCATGATTTTGGCGAGGACGTTCATCTTGAGTTCGCCCAGGCGCTCGCGCACCCAGTCGATAGTCTGCCGGGGGGTGCGGGTCTTGTCCTGATCGTGTTTGTAGGTCTTGAAGCTGTCCTTGATCTCGATGTTGGATTGCATTACTAGTCTCCTCAGGCGGTTACCCGTCTCGGTAAGGCTGATCACTCCTGCTGTCTTTCCTTGAGATGGGGAGGCAGGTTTTTCGGCAGGGTTTTCCAAAGCGAGGCGGAGCGGTTATTGGACCAGCACGTCCTCGCCGTATCCGTCGTTTTTGCGGATGAGTTCCACGAGCGATTGAGCTGTTCGCGAATTATTCAATGTGCGGGGAATCCCCTTTATTTTGGCAAAGTCCTGGACGTTTTTGGGACGCTGGTGAGCAAGCCTCAGCAGCGTATCGTTTGTCAGAATTCTGAAGGGCGCGCGGTCGCGGCGGCGCGCTTCGTGTTCCCGGTAGAGGTAGAGGGCTTTCAGCACGCGTTTTCCCGCCATATCGAGCGACTGGGCGCCACAGATGTGCAGGAAATCTCCCGGGCGGAAGGGCTTTGCCTGGAAGTGCTGATCGCAGGTTTTTTCGAAGGCTTCTTGTGCGGAAGCCCAGAGGTCCTTTTCCCGGAGTTCGCTTGCCTGGCGGTGCCTCAGCGGGATGAGGTAATGGGTGTCGTACCGGGCATATTCGAGCTGTTCCTGTCGGAGCGGCCGTCTTCCCCAGTCGTGTCGCTGCCATTTCTTGTTCAGGCATATTCCGAAGTGCTCGAACAATATCTTTGCGAGGCCGAGCTGACTGCAGCCGAGGATTTTAGCCGCAATCGCCGTATCGAAAATATTTGCAACGCTGAACTTGAAGTCGCGCTTCAAGCCGGCGATGTCGTTTGACGCCGCATGGAAAATCTTTTCGATGGAGTCGTTGGCGAAAATGCTTCCCAGGGCGGAGATGTCGCTCAAGGCGAGCGGATCGATGATATAATCCTGCGCTCCGGTCGATATCTGAATCAGGCAAATGCGGTTATAATACGCATAGAAGCTGTTCGATTCCGTATCGACGGATATGTGGGCTTCCTGTTCGAGTTTTTCGATTAGTTCAGAAAAGTCGGATTGATTTTGAATTACGAGCACCGGATTCAGATCCATAATGGGCTATTCCCGCCTTGTTCTCCTATGCTATTCTTGGGATGAAAGTGAGGCCGCAATGAACAAACGCAGGGAGAAACGTCAGAACTCCGCACGCAGTTCCTGCCAAAAGCCTTCAGGATTCTATACCCCCTTTGAAGGTTTAGATCAACACCTTACGCCAAACTTTTCCAATGATTCTAAACGTCAGCGGAAGCATATACCGGTTCCCGAAGTGAAAGAGCCGGATCCTCCCGTGAACGAACCCGAAAGCGAGGAATCCGTATTCCAGCGGGCGATGAACGGCGTCGATCCGCTGGCTGCCAAGAAGGCCAAAACCAGGGTGCCGGTGGGGCGTCCCGAGAAACGCCAGCCCCGCTTCCTCGTCCGGGAAGAGATGGAAGCCTACGCCCAGCTTGTCGACCTGGTTGCGGGCGAAGGGCCGTTCGAACTGTCCTATTCCGATGAGTATGTGGACGGAGCGGTGCTGGGTATTTCACCCGAAGTGCTCAGGAAGCTGCGAACCGGGTATTTCAGCTACCAGGACCACCTCGACCTGCACCACCTCACGCGCCAGCAGGCAAAAACCGAGGTAATCGATTTCATCACGGAAAGCTATGCCGCCCGGCGGCGATGCGTTTTGATTATTCCCGGAAGGGGGCTCAACTCGAAGGACAAAGAACCGGTGTTAAAGAACAGCCTGGTTGCCTGGCTGACGCATGCTCCCCTAAAGCGCCAGGTGCTCGCTTTTGCTTCTGCCCGCTCGTACGACGGCGGGTGGGGAGCGTTCTATGTGCTCATTCGCAGAAACGAGGACAAGGGGCCGATACTCACGCCCGCAAGATAGCTCGAAATACCTGATATACGACCTATAGGCCGTATATGCCTTATATGACCTGTCCGGCTCACTTCTTCAAAGCCAGAAGATGTTCGTAGGCTTTGGACAGCTTCACGAAATCCTCGTGATCGCCGCCTTTGTCGGGGTGCATTTTTTTGGCCTTCCGCCTGTAGGTGCGGATCAATTCCTTCCGGGTCATCTTCGTGAACTCTTCAGCGGCAATGCCGAAAGCCAGGCAAGCCTGTTCCAGGGAAAGCTCCGGCCGAGGGGCGGGCTGTTGGCCCATCCTGTTCCCGAACCCGAAAGCCTCGTCCCATATCTCGACCTGGAACTCGAAGTCGAAATAAAGCCAGGCGTACTTGATCAAATAGGGGTGCAGGCCGCCGTCGTCACCGTTTCTTTCAACTCCGAGGAAGAAGGTCTTGTCGGCATCCATCCGGCACAGCCCCTCGAGGACGTATGCGTCGACCATGGCCTGGTGGAGTGCGGCAGGGTATTCTCTCACATATTGGGGAAACCTGAGCTGGACACCGAGGGCGGCATAAACATAGGTGGCAAATTCGGACGGCCGAAGCTCCCGTTCCATGGCCGAGATTATGCTCTCGATTTCATCGCGCGATTTGCACAGGAAGATGTCCAGGAATTTCCACCGGCGGGCCGCGAGTTCCCCCGAATCCATTCGCCCGAACCGCAGGTAGTATAGCCTGCGCGCATCGAACAGGTGGACATTCCTCTGCCCGGGTACGAGGTCCTCCAGGTCGCACGGGACCCTGGTCCGAGGCCTTTGAGCCCTCTGATGCCTATCGATAACGGTCCTGACCCACGGGTCGAGAAAGGGCCGGAAGACCGTTTCCAGATCGTCGGATGAAACCTCCACCCCTTTTTCCCGGAGAGTCTCTTCTACGATCGGGCTGAAATAAAACCCGTTTCCCCCGGGATAGTGAATATACGTGGACGGGTTCGGTCCGAGGTCCATAAGATCGCGAAACTTCAGGACACCCTGGTCGAGATATGTTTCCCTCAAGATATAATGGAAGTTATTACGGTATCTTACAAGTTTAAGATAAAAGGTCCTCACCCCCTCGATTATTATTCCCGCGGGCCGGCATAATCGCCGATTTTTCAAAGGCTAGCACAAGATCCTGAAAATACAGTAAACATTTTGTTCTAACCGTAAAGCTATCGGCAGGAATGCCGATATAGTAAGAGTGGACCCGCCTTTGGGCCGGCGCGGGTCTCCGTTCAATCTTCATTTCGGGTTCGGGAAAAGACATGGACAGCATCATTGGACAGGAAGAACTGATACGAAAATATATCGAGGAAAACAACAGGCAGGCTGCAATAAAACTGCTTTTCGAACTGATCACGGTCTGCGCGAAGGAGAAGAATTTCAAAGCCGCGGGAGCGCTGCGGGAGCGCATCTTTGAAATCGATCCCCTTGCGCTCACCGAAATCATCCGCTCGGGTGAGATAATCGAAGAGGAGAAGAACGAAGCGATCGACCGGGGCCACAGGGAAATCTGGTCCAGGCTCTACGAGACGCTGGACCTGGAAGAGGCCAACGCGCTCTATTTTTCTCAGAAAGATGCCGTCTTCGCGGCGAACACGGCCATTTTTACCCAGAGCGAATGGAAGCCGCGGCTTTTTTTCATCAACAGGGGCCGGCTGAAGATGGTCTACCGGATGGGATCCCGCGAGGTGCTTCTGAAGATCGTCAACCCCGGCCAGATGGTGGGGGAGGACACTTTTTTCGCCAGCTCCTTTTGCACGACCACCATGATCGCCCTCACGCAGGTCCAGTTGAGCTATCTCGAGGCGGACATCCTCAAGGACTGGAAGACCGGCTTCCCGGTGCTCGAATCGAAACTGCAGGAATTTGCCTCGAAGACGGAAAGCGTCACGGAACTGCTCCGGGCCAGGGACCTGGACAGACGCTCGCTCAAGCGCGTCAGCGTCTGGGGCAAGGGGGATGTGAACCTGCTGAGTCCTGCGGGAAATCCGGTCGGCAAGCCTTTCAAGGTGGACCTGTGCGACATCTCGCAGGGCGGCGTCTGCTTTCTGGTACGGATAACGAAGAAGGAAACCGCAAGTCTGCTGCTGGGGCAGAAGATAGCCATAGACTACTTGCATCCACGGCTGGAAGGTCACGAAAGGATACGACAGAACGGGATCATCGTTGCCGTCAGGTTCCATCCTTTCGAGGACTGCGCGATAAATGTACGGTTTGACAGCCTGCTTTCCGAAAAGACGATCGAGGTGCTCCAGAGGATATGCCCGCTCGATCACGAACTCGAAAACTGGCTGGGATAACCCGTTGCTCTACACCCTTCGGATGGTGCGATGAGGCCTTCACGATACATTTCCCGCAAAGGCTTGGACCTTTCCCTGAATGCAGCGGTCCTGATGCTCTGGGTATTTACCGCCACGCTGCTCATGGCCAATTACTTCTCGCGGGTCGAGATCCAGGAAACCGCCCTGGAACTGATCCGCCAGGATACCGAGAAGCGGGCCATCGCACTGAGCTATTTCTTTTCCGAACGGAAAAACGACCTGAAGGATTTGAGCAAGAGCAGGGCTCTTATTTCCCTTGCCGCCGGAAAGGCGCCGGAACATCGGAACGGCGAAGACCAGGTGACGGACGGCGAGGTGGTGCTTGCCGAATTCGAACGCCTCGCCCGTGAAAAGCTTCTGGACAAGGACCAGATATACACACGGGTTGTTTTTATCGGAAGCAGCGGGGAACTCCTCGTAGACACCCGCTCGGCCGATTCCACACCCAATATGGGTAGGAACTGGAAAGACCTGCTCACTCCCGAGGTGACCGAAACGCAAATCGTCCTCGACCCGGAAGAAAAAACGCTCGGCGCCATGCTCTCGCGGCCGATCTTCTGCGGGGGCCTTTATGCCGGGCAAATAATCGCCTGGGTCTCCCCTTTCACGTTTTACAAGCATTTCGTCAGGGTGTCCCGTGGCCCGACGGCCCGCTCGGTCGTCATCATATCCGTTGACGGCAAGGTCACCCTGCCGGTCGGTTTGAAGCCCGGGTACAGCTTCCCGGAATTCTCGAAGCTTCACACGCTGGACTACGGCGGCGTCTACTACTATAGCGACGCAAAGGGTTCCCGATCGCGCATCGAAGACATCGTGGTAACCACGTCCCAGGTCAAGGACACGCCCCTGATACTGGCGAGCATGTCCCCTTCGCGGGAAGTGTTCGGCTGGACCGAGCCCCACCAGCTTTTGCTGGGTATGGGGATGCTTGCCCTCATCGTCCTTGGCGGAATGGGTATCCTGTGGAGGGCCAGGACGCGCAATCTCATTCTGCAGACCCGGCTTGAGGATGCGGCGAAAAGAGAACGCGAAATAGCTGAAAAGAACCAGCAGCTCGAAACCGAAATAGTCGAACGCAACCGGGCCGAAGCCGCCCTGCGCGACTCGGAGGAGAAATACAGGGCCGTTGTCGACAACGCCGATGAAGCCATCTTCATCGTGCAGAACGGATTCATCCGGTTTCCGAACCGCAGGACCCTGGAGTTGTTGGGGTACGAGGCGGGCGAACTGGAACGCATTCCGTTTTTCGAGCTGATCCATCTCAGCAAGCGCGAAGAGGTCTTCCACAACAAGCTGCAGCGACTCGAAGGGGAACAGCCCGTTTCCGACTGCGCTTTTCCCGCGGTCAGTAAAACGGGAGAACAACTGTGGCTGCAGCTCAGTTCCATCCCCTGGTTCTGGGAAGGGCTGCCGGCCAGCCTCAATTTCGCCAGGGACATCACTTCGCAGCACAAGCTGGAAGCACAGCTCCTGCACGCCCAGAAGATGGAGGCAATCGGAACCCTGGCCGGAGGCATCGCGCACGATTTCAATAATTTGCTCCAGGCTATCCAGGGCTATACGGAGCTGATATTGCAGAAAAAGGCCGAGGCAGACCCGGAATACCGCCACTTGAAAGAGATTTTCCGATCGACCAGGCGCGGCAGCGAACTCACCAGGCAGCTCCTAACCTTCAGCAGAAGAATAGACAGCAAACCGCGGCTGATGGACCTCAACCAGCAGCTCGAACAGTTTACCAAACTGCTCGAGCGAACCATCCCCAAGATGATAGGCATCGAGCTGAGACTCTTTGACGACCTGATGCCCGTGAGCGCCGATCCCGCACAGCTCGAACAGATCCTGATAAATCTCGCGGTGAACGCGCGTGACGCCATGCCCGAAGGCGGCACAATCACGATCGAGACCGAAAATGTGGTCCTCGACAACCAGTTTTGCCTGGCGCACATGGGATCGAAACCGGGGAGCTATGTCTGTTTAAGTGTTTCAGATACCGGGCAGGGAATGGAATCGACTGCGCTGGCCCATGTCTTCGAACCGTTTTTCACCACGAAAAGCATCGGAAAGGGGACGGGCCTGGGACTGGCCATGGTCTACGGTATCGTGAAGAGCCATAACGGCTATATCACCTGCGAAAGCGAACCCGGCGCCGGATCGACTTTTCGGATTTACCTGCCCGTGGTCAGCAGGGCCGAGGCTTCCATCGAGGTGGCCGGAGCGAGGGGAGATTTCGAAACAGTCTCGGGGACCGTTCTGCTGGTGGATGACGAGTTGCACCTGAGAGACCTTGGACAGAAGATACTTTCCGATTTCGGCTGCAGCGTCTATACCGCGGAAGACGGGGCGGGCGCGGTCAACGTTTACAGGAGACGCTGGGAATCCATCGACCTGGTGATCCTGGACATGGAGATGCCGAACATGAACGGCATCGAATGCCTGGGAGAGATAAAGAAGATCAACCCGGACGTCAAAGTCGCCCTCGCGGCCGACTCTTCGCCGGATATTTCGGTTGGCGAACCGGAAGAAATCGGCGCCGCGTACTTCATCGACAAGCCCTACGAGATCACGCAGTTGCTCAACGCCGTCCGGGGAGCAATAGCGTAAAAAGCTTTTACCACGGAGGCGGTAGGGGCCAAGTGGGATTCCAGCCGCAGATTAGCGGATGAGAATATCATCCGTGGGAGAGGCTTCCGCCTCGATGCTTTTGAAGGCTTCCCGTCGGTTCATCCCTTCCGATCGTTCGTTTTTTTATCCGCAGATTCGCGCAGATTCGCGCAGATTGGGAAAAGGAAAAATCAAAGCATTTCCGTGCCCCCGGTGGGAGGCCGAGCGCCACAGTAAGTCACGCGGCACGCGTGACGCAGGGGGTGCGGGGGGCCACAATGTTGTTGACTTTAGCGAATCCTAATTAGTGCGCATCAGATGCGTCATTCCGGCGCAGGAGACTGTGTCACAATTGATGGCGGCTTTGGAGATTTGGAGATTCCCACTCTCGCAGTCAAAACTC
>JAEZXS010000382.1 GCA_023442755.1 Pseudomonadota bacterium
GTCGTGGATTCTCCAAAAGCATTCCCGCCTCGGCGAGGGTTCGGCGGGAATGGAAGCCTCTCCCACATTACGATGATCGGGTTTTGCTCTAAAATTGGCGGCTATGGGCCTTCGCCGAAATGGCGGCTGTTTGCCGGGCGTCAATCCTGGGTGACCGGGTGCCCGGATTCCGATTTGTACCTCTTGTACAGACCATAGCCGACGCTTGCGCCGGCGGCAGCCAGGATTGCGATTGCGGCGGCACGCGCTGCGCGGCTCGTCATCAGCACCGAAGTTCCGCCTTCGCCGCCTGTCAGGGATACCTTGAAATCCACCGCCTTCTGCTTGATCGTATTTTTCATGATCCCGAACCGTTCCGGTTCATCACCCGCAAGGGCAGACATCATCTTTTTCGCCATTTCGAACTTTATGTGCGGGGGAAGAGGCGGTATTTCCCGGTCGACCTTCACTTCCAGCAACACGGGACGATCCGTGGTGGCCAGGGCCTCATCCCACGCGCTCCCGATACGCTCGGTGCTGTCGCAGTAAATTCCCTTGAAGCCCAAAAGCTCTGCGTATTCCGCATAAGGTATATTCGGGATGTACTGTGATCCCATGAACTTGGGATCACCCGACAGGACGCGCTGCTCCCAGGTCACCAGGTTGAGATCCTGGTTGTTGAAGACACAGAAGATCATCGGTGCGCCTTTTGCCATAAGGCGGTCCATGTACCTCTTCACCGTGATCATTTCGTTCATGCCGTTCATCTGGAAGGCTCCGTCGCCGAGCGTCGCGATCACGGGACGGTCGGGAAAAGCGAACCGGGCGGCTATGGCATAGGGCGCAGCCGGCCCCATCGTGGCGAGTGTTCCCGACAGCGAGGCGTCCATCCCTTTGCGCATTTTCAGCTGACGTGCCCACCAGTTTGTGGATGAACCCGAATCGGCGGTGAGGATGCACCTGTCGGGCAGCCGCCGGCTGAGTTCGTAGACGACGCGCTGGGGATTCATCGGGTCGCCGCTCTGCATCGCGTGTTCTTTCATTATCGTCCACCACTTGCTGACGTCGCTCTCGATCTTCTCCCGCCACGATCGGTCCCGCTTGGGCTTCAGCAGGGGCAGAAGCGCCTGGAGAGTCAGCCTGGAATCGCCGACAAGCGGAACGTCCGCCGGGAAACGATTGCCGATATATCGTCCGTCGATGTCTATCTGGACGCACTTGCAGGCGCCCTCTTTCGGCAGCCATTCCGCATACGGAAAGCCCGTCCCGATCATGAACAGGGCATCGCAGCTCATGACCATTTCGTAGCTCGGCCTCGTGCCGAGCAAGCCGATCGATCCGGTCACAAACGGCAGGTCATCGGGCGGATGGGCCCGCCCCAGAAGCGCCTTTGCGACCCCGCAGGCAAGGACCTCGGCGGCCTCGATCACTTCATTTTCGGCTTTCGCGGCGCCCTGCCCGACGAGTATTGCAACCCGTTCGGCCCGGTTGAGGATGTTTGCGGCGCGCTCTATCTGGTCTTTCGGCGGGATGATTTCAGGTTTTATGTAGCCTAAAGACGAATACACCGCGCCATGTATCCTGGGCGGCGCTTCCATCGCTTTCATTTCCTGGATGTCTTCGGGAAATATTATGGCGCTCGGCGCCCGGTTGCTCAATGCAATGCGAATGGCCCGATCGATTGCGTGCCGGGCCGAAGCGGGATGCATGACCGTCGTCACATACGCCGTGACGTCCTTGAACAGGGTATTCAGATCGACTTCCTGCTGGAAAGCGGCGCCCACCGAGATCTGTTTCTGCTGGCCCAGGATGGCCAGGACCGGCTGGTGGTCCAGCTTCGCGTCGTAGAGTCCGTTGAGCAGATGGATCGCTCCAGGCCCCGAAGTCGCGATGCATACACCCAGGTCTCGGGTGAACTTGGCATGGGCGGTTGCCATGAAGGCGGCCATTTCCTCGTGGCGAGGCTGAATGAACTCCGGATCTCCCGCGGCACGGTGGAAAGCGCCCAAAAATCCGTTGATGCCGTCCCCGGGGTAGCCGAAGATGCGATGAATCCCCCATTCCTTCAGCCGGTTCAAGACATAATCCGACACCTTGCCGCCGGGACCGGATGCAGTCCTTCCTTTCCCTGCCGTCGTCATTGCCATGTTGAACTCCTTTGTCACTATTGTCTCGTGCTCACCGGATCAGGACTTGTCATTATGCCGGCAGAAGAGAAATCCGGCGATCGAGCCGACTGCCAGGGCAGCAGCACCGAGGAGCACGAAGTTGCCGTCGAGTCTCCCGGATTTCCGGCCGGAGCCGTGTCTGTCCGCGGGCGGGGACTCCGGCACTTCGGCTTCAGCTTCTTCCGAGGGCTCGTTCTGAGCGGATCCGGCGGTTTCGTCCGGTGCTTCCGCGATTACGCCGTCTTTCCCGCCGATCAGGATCCATCCGAGTCCCAACCCCGCAAGAACGCTGGGAAGCGGATTTTCCTTCACAAAGGTGAGCAGCTCCAGACCCAGCTTCCTGGCATCCAGGTCCGGACTGTTCGATATGGTTTTGAACAACTCCGAGAAAGAGGATTCTTTTTGGGCCTTGCCGGCCAGGCCGCGGACCAATTGTCCGAGAGTGAATTTCGTCTCGATGGCGTCAACCGTCCTGTCCAGGTTGGTTGCGGTTGCTCTGATCGAACGCCGGAGTTCACCCATCTGCACGTCGATGTCCCCGGACTTTCCCATCTGTTCCTCCGTCTTGCGCTCGATCTCGTGAGAAACGGACGGATCGTCGAGCCGCAATCTTATGTCGTCAATTCGCTCTCCGGCCATTCTTTATCCTTGTTCAGCAAATCCAGTGTGCGTCGCGGCGTCAGATCGATCCTGTCCAGAAGGGCAACTCCGGCGGCGAGCAGTATCAACCCGAGGAGAATCGCCGATCCGCCCACTATGACTGCAGCCAGGGCAGGGGGCAATACCGTCGAAAGCGCCAGCACGGCAGCGGCCAGCAATACCAGAAAGCCGGAAAACGCAAACACTCCTCCGAGAACCAGCACTATCGAATTCTTCGCCAGCAGGAAAACCTTGCTCAGCAGATCGAGTTTGGCGAGTTCCACCTCCTGGTGCACCAGGCTGACCATGTCCCGCCAGAAATCCTTCATCAGTTCGCCCAGCGAGCGATCCTCCCTGCTTTGCTGCATATTTCTTCTCCTGGCCCGGTTCCCCTCCCGATCAAGTTCTGCGGGGGCATCCGGAAAGTCGGTCGGCGTCGCCATGGGCTACAGCTCGCTTCCCCTGTCTTGCACGGCATTGGATATGATTTTTGCCGCAACGAACCCAACCGCGAACGCCGAGGCGATGAACAGCAAAGGCTGACGATGGGAGAATTCCCGGATTTCTTTTACTATATTGCCAACGTCGTTCTGACGCACGAAATCCGCAAGCCCCTGAACATGATCTGCCGCCTGGGCGGTGTAGTGGGCTGCGACAGGCATGTTCCTGTCCTTCAGCTTTTCCCCCGTTTCCCTGACCGAGACCGCAAATTCCTCCATCTTGTGGACGGCCGTCTTCTTCTGGTCCGTGATAAAGTCTTTTACGTATTCCGTTGTTTCGGCCGCAAACCGTCTTCCCGCTTCACGCGCCTGCTCCGCTTCATTGACCGCAGACTGCAGGCCGCTGACTTCTGCATGATCTTCGCCGTGTTCGGTCTGCCAGCCGCCGGTTGTCTCCCTGGAACTGTTGCAGTCGGGGTTCTCCCAATCGTATTTCATTTGCACCTCCTGTCTTGCAGATGTGCTGGCCTGAGGTCATCCGGACTTCGGTTCGACACGGAAATGATCGAAAGAATAACCGACGAAGGTCGGTTCGAAATCCATTTCGGGGGTTTTTGCTGCAGTTCAAAAAGGTTGATCAGCTTGCGGCTCTCGTGCATTCAGGGGGCATCCGATCGCAAGAACACGGAAGGTCCCTGTCTGCCATATGCAGTAATACTAAGACGCGGTCCCCTAATTTCCACTCTCCTGCCGGTCCTAAAGCACTTGAAGGGAGGCGTCCTGCCATAAAATACTCTCATTCCCCCATTTTGCACCCGCACCCCATCCATTAGTTTTTCGAAGGCAAAATATAACCGCAGAGACGCAGAGAGCACGGAGGAAGAAATGCGTCAATGGTATGGGAACTCCGGCTGATGCGGTCATCCAGGCTCAAGCGGGGAAGGGTTTGTTTGTTGTGCGGATCTTACTACGCCTCGCAATGCCCGGACGACGGATCGCATCCCGGCGAGAATATCCTGTCGACCTTCGATGAAGAAGACCTGCGCGCTTTTCTCACGGAGAACTGGAAAACGATGGCGGCTGCAATAAGGCCCACTATCAGCACCACCCACATGTACTGCTCCAGGAAAGCCATCACCAGCAGAGTCGAAGCCAGGGCGATTCCCAGCAGGCACAGGCGGTAGTCAAGGACCACTCCGGCAAAATACGTGGTCATGGAGACCAGGAGAAGCATTACAAGACCCGTGTTCTCATAATTCAAGCGGCCGGTGAAGAGCAGGATATAAACCACGCTGACCGCGGCTAGGAGGCCAACCCATATAAAGAATTGCGTCCGGAGGATGCGCAGGATACTCATTTCGCTGTGCCGGGCCCGAGTCCACTCGATAATCAGGCACCCGATCGCAAAGACCGGCACCATTGCATACCAATACCAGGGGCTGTACTGGCGAGTGAAATCGGTAATGCCGACTCCAATGACCGAGAGCAGCACCAGTGCTATGAAAACGATTTCGAAGGTCCGGCTTCCTCCTAAATAGGCATCCATCGGGGCATTATCATTCTTTCTTTCTACGGGATTGTTTTTGGGCATAGCGGTTTTCCCCCCAAATTATCGGTATCTTATCAAAAGGTAAGGAACCGTGCCTGAGAGAACAACGCTTTGCGCACGCCTGATGGACAAATCCCGGATTCAAATCCGGCTTTCCCTTACCTGCCGAGCTTGCCCATTACCAAGCATAAGGATACAATAGCACTCAAACAGGAATGCTTATCAAACAGGTAATAAGCCCTGCATCCGGCGGCCTTGTATCCGCCCCCATACGGAAAAACACCATTTACAGATATCCTGAAAATACAGGCTCAGAGCCTTGCCTGCTCCCGGGCATATTCTGACCCTTCCCCTGAAATGAAAGCAACGTGATATGAACGAGCAAAACGCCGGCGCGGCCCGAAAAATTTCTTACCGCTCACTCTGGAAAATTCTCGGGCCTTACTGGTGGAGCGAAGAGAAGTGGGTCGGCAGGGGACTGCTGGGCCTGATCGTCGGTTTGAACCTCGGATTGGTTTACCTCACGGTTCTCTTCAACCAGTGGAACCGTGTGTTCTATGACGCAATTCAGAACAAGGATTACGTGTCTTTCAAAGCGCAGCTGCTGCGGTTCAGCATGCTGGCTTTCATCTACATCGCCGTGTCGGTCTACCGCCTCTACCTGAACCAGATGCTGGAAATGAAGTGGAGGCGGTGGCTCACGTCGCGATACCTCGAGCGGTGGATGACTCACCAGGTCTATTACCGGATGGAACTTCAGCGCAACGGAACCGACAACCCGGACCAGCGTATCGCGGAAGATATACGCCTGTTCACCAACGGTGCGCTTTCGCTTTCCCTTGGCCTTCTCAGCTCCGTGGTAACCCTCGCCTCCTTTACCGGCATTCTCTGGGTTCTTTCGGGTGACCTCGAATTTACGCTCTTCCAGCACCAGATAATCATTCCCGCGTACATGGTCTGGGTTGCCATAACCTACGCGTGTTTCGGCAGCTATCTCACCCACTGGATCGGGAAGGCGCTCATAAGGCTCAATTTCAAACAGCAGCGCTATGAAGCGGATTTCCGCTTCGGTCTCGTGCGCGTGCGGGAAAACGCCGAAGGGATCGCCCTCTACAGGGGGGAAGAATCGGAGCGCGGAAACCTGGATTCCCGTTTCGTAAAGATCCTCAGGAACTGGTGGGAGATCATGAAGTGCCAGAAGCGGCTCACCTGGTTTACTGCAAGCTATTCCCAGGTTGCGATCATATTCCCGATACTGGTGGCCGCACCCCGCTTTTTTTCCGGCGCAATTCAACTTGGCGGCCTGATGCAGATTGCTTCGGCTTTTTCCAATGTCCAGACCGCCCTGAGCTGGTTTATCGACAATTACCGGCCGTTCGCGGAGTGGAGGGCGAGCGTCGACCGTCTGACCAACTTTCACGAAGCCATCTACAAGACCGAATCGAAGCAGGAAGAGCCCAGAGGGCTGCGGATAAAGGCCGAGCAGAGCCCCGAACTTTCCATCGAAAACCTGAATCTCAGGCTCCCGGACGGACGCGTGCTGTTCGACAATCTTTCCATCTCCATTGCTCCCGGCGACAGCGTTCTGATCAGGGGGCCTTCGGGAGTGGGAAAGAGCACCATCTTCCGGGCAATCGCCGGGATTTGGCCGTTCGGTTCCGGAGCGATCTGCGTCCGGCAGGATGCCGGAAAACTCTGCCTGCCCCAGAAACCGTACCTGCCGATCGGGACCCTGCGGGATGCGATTTCTTACCCGGAAAGACAGGGAGCTTTCGGCGACGGGAAAATCAAAGAGGCACTGGAGTGCTGTCGTCTGGAAAATTTCACCATGCGCATGGATGAATCGGCCCACTGGGAACAGGTGATGTCCCCCGGGGAGCAGCAGCGCCTGGCTTTCGCACGGGCTATACTCCACAAACCGGAGTGGCTCTTCCTCGATGAAGCCACTTCCGCCCTGGACGATGAAACGCAGGACTACCTCTATTCCATGCTCGGGAGGGTTCTCCCAGATACGTCGATCATAAGCATTGCCCACCGCGCGGATTTGAAGCAGTTCCACAACAGGATTCTGTCTCTGAATCCCGACGGGAGTTACGAGTTTACGACACCGGCTTATCCGGAAATCATGCTCGCTGCGGGCAACCGGAGCTGATTGTTGGCCGCGCCTCCCTCGAATTGAAAATCTACCGCCAACGATTCATGGTGTACTAGGTGTGGGAGATGCTTTTAGCCTCGATTTTCTCTGACTGGCATCGCGGCTGGAAGCCGCTCAGACTGTTGAAAAAGCCCTCAATCCGTCACCCCGACGAAAGTCGGGGGCCAGAAGTGCTTGAAAACACTCTTATCTGACTTCAAAGTCAGAGTCTTCGTTCAAACA
>JAEZXS010000388.1 GCA_023442755.1 Pseudomonadota bacterium
GTACGCACCAACAGTTAATCCCAACAGATGAGAAGGAAAAAGGAAAATGGCGGAAGGTCGTGTGAAGTGGTTTAATGATGCCAAGGGTTTCGGGTTTATCGAAGTTGAAGGCGGCCCGGATGTTTTCGTTCATTTCAGCGCCATTGAAGGCCAGGGCTTCAAGAGCCTTCAGGAAGGCGACAGGGTCACTTTCGATCAGGAAAAAGGGGCCAAGGGACCGCAGGCTGCCAGGGTGAAGAAAATCTAGTTTCGAAAAGTCTCTATGTGAATGCAAGCCGGGGTACATCCCCGGCTTTTTTGCTTGTTGGTCTTATCGGGGTACCGCCGCTCTCCGGGGTCAGTCGGACAGGCCCGAGGGTGTGACAACGATCGGCAGTGCGTATTCCCTGATATGCTCGGCCAGAAGAAAGCTGCCGAGAACGTCCGGAATGGCATTGGCCGTATTTCGTTCCAGAAAATCCCACTTGATGAACAGGGTGCGGCTAAGTTGAGACTCTTTGATCTTAAAGGTCTGGGCCTTCCGCACGGGGTCCTGGAAATCTTCGATCTCAGAGTGCCGGAATTCAGTGCGAAGGTAGTCGTAGACAGCCGCAATCTTGTCGCGCATCGATTTCTCCCTCCTCAAGATATCGTCAGGGTTGGACCGCCGCAGGGGGAAGCCCGATACACGGTAGTATAATCGCCCGTCTTTTCCTGCACAACGAAATAGAGCCCTGACCTGGTACCGAATTCAGGTGAGGTGTGCAGATGAACCCGATCGGCTTAGATTTTGTCTTGACATCGTCGCGCGGAGAGGCTATTTAAGCGCCGGATGCTGCCAGAGAGCCAGATTGAGACCCATTCGGCTGGTATGGTTGTTCCATGGAAACATCTAAACGCTTTAGAGGTCTTACCGAGTCCTCAACCAAATTAATTGATATGCCCGCCAAAAGCGGGCTTTATTTTTTTAAGAAACAGGAGTCGCTTCCGCGCAATTTCGTCCGCAAAAACCGAAAAGGATAGTCGCGTTGAGAAAAGCGGCGGTGATAATTCAGATCGCGATAGTCTCCTTCATTATCGTCTACGGGACTGTAAACCTGTTCCTCGGCAGATTCGAAGATGCCTTCATAACCTTTCCCTTTCTGCTTTTCTACTACATATACGTGGTTGCCCGCCAGAAGCGAAGGCAAAGCAGAGAGGAGGACAACGATGATTCTCTTTGACCACTGCATCTTAGCGGGTACTGGAGAAAGTCCCGTCCCGGCGTGAGTTCAAAAAGGCGGGAAGGCCCGCCTTCGGCGGTGCCGTTCAGTGCTTGCGGCCTTCGCGCTCATGATGTTCCGTACGCCCCTCGTGTCCGAACGACCTCCCCTCGCTGCGGTGCCTTTCAAGCCCTCGGTCTCTGTCCTTCCGGTAACCGCGGTCGTAGTCCCGGTTCCGATATTTATGACTCCTGTCGTAATCCCTGCGCGGATTGCTGAAACCGAAGCCGAAGAAAGGATATTCGTAGCCGTAGCCATAGCCGTAGTCGTAGTAGGGATAAGGCTCTGTGCCGTAGTAGGGGCCGTAGTCATAGTCGTAGCCGGGTGAATAATAGGTGCCGTAGGTGCCGGCACACCCTCCGAGCAGAAGGAGAACGAGCAACACTCCCATCCTGATTGATTTCACTGCGATCACCTCCCCAAAATTTTTTTCTAGAAATAAACTAATTATGTACGAGTATGTTTGCTATCGGCGAATGATTCGCGTAGCTGGTTTCGCGCTGCGGCGCAAAATGCTGGCTTTCCATTATCCGGACTTGAACCCTGCCGGTCTAGCGGGCTAAGATGTACGAGCGGGGGCGATTGCCGGGCTGAAAAACCCACGGGAATGCATTTCCCGCTGGGCAGCAGCGGTTTTTTGTTTCCGCGCAATCGGTTTTCCTATACTGTTGGTGCAAGACGTCAATGCCGGACTTACTCGAGAGGATTTAAATGAAAGTGTACATTGGAGCGGATCACGCCGGGTGGGAGTTGAAGGAACAAATAGCCCCGTACCTCAGGGAAAAGGGGCACGAAGTTGTCGATATGGGCACGAACGGCCCGGAATCGGTCGACTACCCGGTCTATGGTTTTCGCGTTGCGCGTGCCGTGGCGCAGGGAAAGGCCGACCGTGGAATCCTGGTGTGCGGCAGTGGAATCGGGATGTGCATGTCGGCCAATCGTGTGCCCGGTGTTCGGGCTGTGAACGGGTATGAACCCTTCGGCATCCGGATGAGTCGGCGACATAACGACAGCAACGTTCTGTGTCTCGGGTCGCGCTTCATCGGCCGCGATCTGGCGATGGACATTGTGCGTGAATGGCTGGATGAACCGTTTGAAGGCGGCCGCCACAAAAGGCGGGTCGACCTGATCGAAAGCCTTACCGATGACGAAAATCCTTAGGAACTGTTGACCCCGCCCTGAACTGATTCGCAAATCCTCATGCTGCCGTGCTGCTGGGAGAATTTCCCTTGACAGTCTGATAGTTGCGCTCCTATAGGTAAAAATTTGAGTTTTTGGCTTTATTTTTTTGCAAGAAAGCCGTTGGCGCACGCCACGGCTCATTTTTCTATTTTGATCCCGAAGGAGTTGAGATGACATTCCAGGAACTCATTCTTGCGCTCAACAAGTTCTGGTCCGACAGGGGCTGCGTCCTGCAACAGCCATACGACCTGGAGGTGGGCGCGGGGACATTCAATCCTGCCACATTTCTGAGGGTTCTCGGGCCCGAACCCTACAAGGTAGCCTATGTAGAACCCTCGCGGCGTCCTACGGACGGGCGCTACGGCGAAAATCCCAACCGGCTCCAGCATTACTACCAGTACCAGGTCATACTCAAGCCTTCTCCGGCCGATTCGCAGGGGATCTACCTGGAAAGCCTGAAAAGCTTCGGGATCGACCCGCTCGAGCACGATATCCGGTTTGTCGAGGACGACTGGGAATCTCCCACGCTGGGCGCATCCGGACTGGGCTGGGAGGTCTGGCTCGATGGGATGGAGATCACGCAGTTTACCTATTTCCAGCAGGTCGGCGGTATCCCTCTCAGTCCGGTCAGCCTCGAACTGACTTACGGGCTGGAGCGCATCGCGATGTATCTCCAGGGCGTAAACAGTGTTTACGATCTTATCTGGAGCGGCAACGTCACCTATGGCGACGTTCACCACCAGGGCGAGGTGGAGTGGTCTCATTACAACTTCGAGGAGGCCAATGTCGAGATGCTCCTCAACCTGTTCAATATGTATGAGGCCGAATCCCTTCGCATAAATGAGCGTGGGCTCGTTCTGCCGAGCTACGACTATACGTTGAAGTGTTCTCACATCTTCAACCTGCTGGATGCACGCGGGGCTATCAGCGTGACGGAGAGGACCAACTACATAGCCAGGGTGAGAAACATGGCCCGCCTGGTCGCGCATGCCTACTATGCTCAGCGCGAGCAGATGGGGTTCCCTCTTCTCAACAGATGGCGGGACTAGGACAGAGGCGGAGGCAAAGATGGCAGAAGCTCTACTCATTGAAATAGGAACAGAGGAAGTACCGGCTGGTTATATTATCCCCGCCCTGGAAGCCATGTCCGCCCAGATGGTTCGCTTTCTCGACGAAAACCGGATCACTCATGGGGAGGTCGTAACGGGAGGAACCCCGCGCAGGCTCGTTCTCAACATATCCGGTGTTGCATCGGCCCAGGAAGCAAGCAGGCTGGAGATTATCGGCCCCCCCAAAAAGGCTGCATACGACGCGGCCGGCAATCCTACCAAAGCCGCAGAGGGTTTTGCCAAGGGGCAGGGGGTAAGAATCGAGGACATATGCATCAAGGAGACTCCGAAAGGGGAGTATCTTTGTGTTTATAGAGAAGAAAAAGGCGTTCCGACCCGTGAACTGCTCGAGAAGATGCTTCCCGATTTTGTGGCTCGGATACCTTTTCCGAAATCGATGCACTGGGGGAGCCTGACTGTCAATTTTGCTCGCCCCATTCGCTGGATCGTGGCGCTCTTTGGCGGTAAGGTCCTCGATTTCGAATACGGAAACATATGCAGTGGCAACGCCTCGATGGGCCATCGCTTCATGAGCCCTGTACCGCTCACGGTCACGGACTACGAAAGCCATCGCGAAAATCTCAGGAAGCATTATGTCATCCTGGATATCGCCGAGAGGCGCACTGCGATCGCCGAGGGGGCCGGAAAGGCGGCTGCCGAGGTAGGCGGCAAAATTCTGGAAGATGAGGAACTGCTCGACGAGGTGACCCAACTGGTAGAATATCCCCAGCCCCTGGTCGGCCGGTTCGAGGAGAAGTATCTCGAACTCCCGCCCGAACTTCTCATCACCGTCATTAAGAAACATCAGCGGTATTTTGCGATAACCGGTGGGGATGGAAAGCTCCTGCCCTATTTTGTCACGATTTCCAATACCGTTCCAAAGGACTTCAGCCTTGTCGCGGCGGGAAACGCCCGGGTGGTGAGAGCACGGCTCGAAGACGCTCGCTTCTACTACAGGGAAGACCAGAAAGTGTCCCTGGACGACCGGGTAGATCAGCTCCGCGACGTGGTTTTCCACTCCAAGATCGGGACGAGTATCGAAAAAGTTGAACGCTTCAGAGAACTCGCTTTGTGGCTGGCCAAGCAATTGGCGCCGGAGAGTTCGGATACGATCCGTCGCGCTGCCTACCTGTGCAAGGCTGACCTTGTGTCGGGCGTTGTCGGGGAATTTCCCGAACTCCAGGGACTTATGGGGGCAACCTACGCGCGGCTCCAGGGCGAGCCGGAAGCCGTGGCCAAGGCCGTATACGAACATTATCTGCCCAACCGGGCCGGCGGCCCCATACCGCAAAGCATGGAAGGGGCAATAATCAGTATCGCCGACAAGATCGATACGATATGCGCCTGTTTCGGCGTGGGATTGATTCCCAGTGGAACCGCGGACCCGTTTGCTCTCAGACGTCAGACCCTCGGAATAATCCGAATCGTGTTGGAAACGCCGTTGCGTTTCTCGCTGGGAGGGCTTATCGACCTCGCCCTGAAGCTCCTGTCCGAGCGGCTCGTAAAATCTGCCGAGAAGGTGAAAGGCGATGTT
>JAEZXS010000391.1 GCA_023442755.1 Pseudomonadota bacterium
CGATAGTTCAGGCCCAGGGCTATTATCTTGGTTGGATTGACTTCGTAGCGATCCGTTTTGTTCGCAATTGGCAATGAGACCATTTTTCCCCGCCTTCAGAATTTGAGTAATGCTTCCCTGATGGTTCGTTCTTCTTCGCGTCTTCGCGGCTTCGCGTGGGAGAAGACCAATGCGCACCTCTGAAGAACAAGCATCGCTGCAAGCCGCTCCCACAGCAATGCCACCTAAAGGAATACTTCCTTCGCGCCTTTGCGTGTGAGAAAGATTCATGCGCACTTTCAAAGACCAGGCATCGCGGCCAAAAGCCGCTCCCACAGCAACACTGCCTGAAGAAATTTTTCCTTCGCGTTCTTTGCATGGGAGAAAATCCCTGCGCAACCTTCGAAGCCCAGGCATCGCGGCTACAAGCCGCTCCCACAAAATACCGGACTATCCCTCTAACCATTTATAGTTTGCTCTTCTTCGCGGCTTACGCTCCCGAATTCATGCGCCTGGCGTGAAAGCCATAAGTACTCCCGCTAGACAAATATTAAATGTACTCCGCCCGCTTGCACTTGCCAATCTAATCCATCGTGAATACAGAATTCACGGAAAATCCCGAATGTGAGGTTATAATTCAATCTGGTCGATGCAAAAGAGCTTGCGAGCCCATTTCGCGGGCCCGGGTTGTTGGGTATTTCGGTTTTGGTCGAAGCGTTTTTCAAGTCCTGCCAGGAGGGCATCAATTATGGATTTTTTCGAATACAGGGTCACCAGGCACCCGGCTGAAGCATTCCGGGATATCGTTTACTTCTGTTCCCGCGAGGGGGACTGCAACCTGGAAGTCATCGGTAGCGATCAAATCTCCAAAATGGAAAACATCCTCAATGAAGGCGGCCGGCAGGGTTGGGAGCTCGTTCAGGCTGCTTTTGGAAAAGACGGCGTACTGGTTTTCTGGAAAAGACAGAAGGTGGCCTGACAGCGAGGATTGACGACTTCTTATGAAAACCGGTTTCCCGGCATTGGTCCGGGAAGTCGGTTTTTTTTATTGCCGCGCTTTATTGACCCAGTGGAACGCCAGTACGAAAAGCACTGCGCCCAACCCGGCGAGCAGCGCATAAGAGAGGATGTCCACGGGTTCCCCGAATGCGGCCGCGCGGATCATCTTCGAGGAATGGGTCAGGGGCAGGAAGTGGAGGATGGCCTGGACCCAGCCCGGCATCCTGTCCACCGGGAAAAACGTCCCGCCGAGGAATGCCATGGGCGTGATGAAAAAGTTTGTGAGCAGCGCCTGGTCGGAATGCGATTTGACGAGCATGGCCAGTCCGACCGCAAGGGATGCGAACACGAAGCTGTTGAGGATCACTCCGGCCCAGAAATAAACGTTGTAGGAAAGCGCGATTCCGGACAGCAGGGCGATGAAGAGAATGATCAGGGTGGAAAAGAGCGCGCGCGTAATGCCCGCCAGCACTTCTCCCGTGACGTAGGAAATGTTTCGGATGGGGGCCGCCTGGAATTCTTCGAAAATGTGCCAGTAGAAGCGCGCGATGTTTATTTCGCTGGCGATGGCGAAAGCCTGCACCATGCTGCTCATGGCGACCAGGCCCGGGATGAGGAATTCGAGATAGGAATGTTCCCCGACCCGCACGCCTTTGCCCATTCCCAGGCCGAAGGCGACCAGGTAGAGCAGGGGGCTCACGGACATGGAAGCCAGCTGCCGGAAGAATCTCTTCTTCAGGATAAGGAGTTCGCGACAGTAGATTGCAAGCATGCCCTTCATGGCAGAACCTTTTTCCCCGTGACCGATATGAAGACGTCCTCCAGGTTGACCCGCCTCAGAGAAAAGCTGCCTTCGTGTTTTCCTATATGCCGGTTGGCTTCTTCCCTGTCCCGGAAGTAGCGTGTTTCCATCGTGCCGTCCACTATCTCGTCCATGGCCCAGGTCCCGAGACCGGCCATCATATTCTGCGGGCTGTCTTCGGCTATGATTTTTCCCTCGTCCAGGAACGCGACGCGCTCGGCGAGGAACTCCGCTTCCTCGATGTAGTGCGTGGTGAGAAAAATGGTGGAACCGGCCTGCTGGATCTTCTTGATAAGGGACCATATGCGCCGGCGGATGGTCGGATCGAGTCCCGCGGTGGGCTCGTCGAGAAAAAGGATCCTCGGCGAGTGCATCAGCGCACGCGCAATCATCACCCGTCGCCTCATCCCGCCGGAGAGGTGCTTCACGGGGCTGTCCTTCCGGTCCGCTATTTCGATGTAGTTTATGAGTTCGGCGATCCGGTCCGAGCGCTCTTTTCGGGACATCCCGAAGAGCTTCCCGTGCAGGTCCAGGTTTTCATAGACGGAAAGTTCATGGTCGAGGTTGATGTTCTGCGGGACCAGGCCGCACTGCCTTTTTGCGTCGAGACTTTCCCGTTCGATGTGAAAGCCGTGCAGCCAGGCATTTCCCGAGGACGGAACGGCCAGGCCGGTCAATATCTTTATGGTCGTGGTCTTGCCCGACCCGTTCGGTCCAAGATAGGCGAACAGTTCGCCCTCCCTTACCCGGAGGCTGATGCCTTTGAGGGCTTCGACTTTCCTGAACCTTTTCGTGAGATTTTCTATTCGAATCATCGTAGTCGTTGGCCGAAACAGTTTAGCTATTCAAAGGGGAAAATATCATTGATCTTCCTGCGGGAGGGGCTTGCAGCCTCGATAATCTTTCTAAAATCATCGCGGCTGAAAGCCGCTCCCACAAAGTAACTTATCCACAAGTAACTTATCCGCTGGTGCTCCATAGCAGGATTTAGCCGCACTGGAAACAAAGATTGTATATGGCGGGGTCAAAAAAGAAAATAGGGGCGGCCCAAAAAGGTAGTGGGCCATTTTGGACAGGGAGGCCCCTTTGGGCACTTGTTCACAAGTTGAGCAAAGTGGGGAATATTCCTCTCGGTGAACTCCGACCAAACCTCCAAATTCCCCTTGCCAAAGAAATACAGAGGAGACATACTCCCTCTACTTCCTTGCCAGTTGGCAAGAAAATGCGTAGGTTTGCCTCATGCTCTATTTGACTCGGAGAGTGGCAATTGATTGCCGCTTCGAATTTTCTGTTCAGCGGTTGATTTTTCTGCCGATCAAATACCTTGACACCCTATGGACTGGAGCCATAGCCTGTTCAGGCTCACTCAAAGGAGTCAAGCCATGCGATTCCAAATCACACTGACGGCCAAGCTTCCGATTCAAATCACCAAGAAGCCTAAGTGGTTTGTAGCCTCATGCCCGGCATTGGATGTATCCAGCCAGGGCGAAACCGAAGAAATGGCAAAAAAGAATATTGCCGAAGCCCTCACCATGTTTTTACGGTCTTGTGTGGAGCGAGGAACCCTTGATGCCGTTCTAAAACAGTGTGGCTTTAAATCGGTAGTGACGGAAGGGCAAGAGCTTGAATCGTTTAGCCCGCCGCCGGACCAGGAGTATGTGGACATTCCACTGCATCTGCTTTCGCAGTTTGAGGGAAGCCGACAGTGTCACCGCGCATAACGCCGGTTCACTGGAAGGTTCTGGAATGTATTTTCCTCAAGGCCGGCTTCATTCTGGAGCGTCAAGAGAGCAGTCATAAGTCGTACACCAAACCGGGGTGTCTGCGCCCTGTTGTCATACCGACATATAATGAGATTGATGCTGATATAATACACGGACTCATGCGGACTGCAGGTATGTCCCGGAAGAAGTACTTTGAGTATCTCGAAGAATGCAAATAGCAGCTATCGGCTTGAAAACTCAGCCATTTCCCCCATCATCTATAACCGTTCGGTCAATTTTGCTTCCTAGGCGGCGTCACTCTCACGGTTTGATTGAATTTTGGCGATTTCCTTCCCCTGTCCATATGTGAGCTTGTCTGCCCGCGCCCGACTGCCCTTCTTACCCATCAATACATTCGAATTTCGACGTGGCCCGATCCAAAATGAAGATGCAAGTTGATCCAAATCTCCGGAGGGGCATGTAATTCAAAAAAGCCCCCGCACCGAAGTAAGGGGGCTTGATGGGCAGGCCGCTTGCGGGACTTGAAGTTACCTTTCCAACACCCTGACCTCCGGGGACGCATGGCACTGGGAACAGCTGATCTGAGTCCCCAGCGGGACTACGAGCGTATTCATCTGCATGGGGCCGGTGAAGAAGATTCGCGTCGTCCGGACCCGCGAATAGGGAGTGCCGCCAAGGTCTTTACCGTGGCAGGCCCGGCACTGGCCAAGCGCATCGGGGTTGTTGGCGAGGAAAACCTTGTGGTCGACCGCGCTCACACCCCACCAGTCCTGGTGGTTCACGGTGTGAATCCCGTGGGGGCCGCTCAGTTCCTTCCCCTGGGGCGCCAGGTAGCCGTCTCCATGGCAGACGGAACATTCCATTATCGTCCCGGCATAGCCTTGAAGCGCAACGGGCGTGGCATTGTCGTTGGCAGCGGGATCGGTTAGCGGCCATTCCGCGTGGGGACTGCCATGGCAAGCGGAACAGGCAATCTTCGGAATTCCGTCGGCTCCGGGATGCCCCATGCTGTCCCGGTAAAGCTGCACGTCGCACGTAGTTGACGAACCCCGGTTTTCCGCAAACCTTTTGTTGGGAGACACGATCGGCCTGGCCCTGTCTGCCGAACCGGTGAAGGCGATCCTGCGGATCAGGTCTTTTCCCAGGTGGGCGATTGCATCGCCAGTATGGCACGACTGGCACCGCGGGGTGTCGATCCAGGGTTTCCGGTTTACGCTGCCCACGGCCAACAAGCCTCCGTGGCAGTTCTGGCATATGATGCCGGCCGTTGACATCGCACCTCGGAGGCATTTTGTCGTGGGGCCGGGATGACAGTAGTAGCACGTGTTAACACCCTCGTCCGGTATGGGCACGACGTCGTTTACCTGGGGCGACCCGTGGTGGCGGTGGAGAGCGTGCGATTCGTACGAATACGGCTGCCCGGTTGCCGGGTTGATCTGCGTTCCTTTGGGGCCGGTTCCGGCGAGATCGAGCGCGGCGGAGTAGTGGCAGGATGCGCACAATACCGGTTCATTGGCTGTCAGCGCGGTTTTGTTGATCGCATCGTGCAGGGTCAGGATGTTTTGGCGCACCCGGATTACCGGATCGTCCGCCGCACTGAATTCGGGCACTCCGTAAAACCCCGGCGAGGCCCCGTCGCTCCCCGTTTCATGGCAGACGTCGCAGTGGGCTTCCCAGGAAATCGGCAGGGTGACCGGCGTCCCATCGGCGGGGCCGGGATTCGGCCCCACGGCCACCTTCATCATGGGATACGGGTTGAAGTTGCCTGCATCGTCCGTTGGCGTGATCGGAATGCCGTTGGCCGCGAACCATCTCATGTTCGATTCGAAGGTGAGAGGCCCCCAGGCATTTACCGTCCCCGGCATTTTCACGCCTTCTATGCCGTCGTCCGGGGCGAGATTCACCCCGAACAGCGAAAAGGCGTACTGCCAGAAGTTGGTCTTCGGCACCTGCGGGGCGCTGCACGTGTTGATGGAGCCCGTGCCGTCCGTCATGGCCTGGAAAACCACCTGGACTTCATTGGACGTCAGGACGACCGGCACCGGCCCGACCTGTATTACCTGGGCATGCAGGGTATTGAAGGGCGGCAGGAGGGAAAAGATGGAAAAGTCGTTATCCGTACAGTGCATCCCCAGGTTGTTGAAAGGAAATACGACGTACTTTGGCGCCCCTGCTCCCGCCGGGACAGCGGCAAGCGCCAGGGCTGCAAATAGAAGCCAGGCGGGCCTGCTCATGAGGGTTCTTTTCATTTTTCACCTCCGGAATTTTTATCTTTCCAGGGTCCTGTTGGGAATCTCCCGGCCGGTCATTGTAAAAATCCGGTTTTGATAATATGATTACCCTTCCGGGTACTTACATTACGCAGTCAGATCAGCTATTAATACTCGACGGTTTCGATGAAATGAATTTCACTGTGACGGCGCAGTATGGCCGGAAGAATGCCGATGCAGGCCAGGAAATCCGACCTGCATTTTTCTGTGCAGTCTAATAAGGGATCGATGCGGCATATGCAAGAGGGGCAGGATAGAATCGCAGTTTTCAGCCGGTGCAGGCGGCTTCTCATCAAGGTGGGGAGCGCCGTTCTGACGGGCCCGAAAGGGTTGAACAGGGTGATGGTGCACCGCCTGAGCGACCAGATCTCCGAGCTGAGGCAGCGCAATTCGGGCTTCGAGGTGCTGGTGGTGTCCTCGGGCGCTGTGGCTTCCGGAAGCCGCAGGGTGGGGCTGACCGAGCGCCCGCGCACCATTCCCCAGAAGCAGGCCGCCGCCGCAGTCGGACAGGGCGTCCTGATGGAAGCCTGGGAGGAAGCCTTCGACAAGTACGACCTGCTGGTGGCCCAGGTGCTGCTCACGGGCGAGGACCTTGCGAACCGCCATCGCTACCTGAATGCTCGAAACACGCTTGAGACGCTCCTTTCCTGGGGCATCACCCCGGTTATCAACGAAAACGACACGGTCGTCGTCGAGGAGATCAAGTTCGGGGACAACGATCAGCTCTCCGCTCTCATTGCGGGCCTGGTAGGGGCCGACCTCGTAATCAACCTGACCGACACCGAAGGCCTCTACGACTGCGACCCGCGCATGAATTCCGCCGCCCGCCTCATCCCGATGGTTACCCGGGTCGATGCGAAGGTGATCGCGTGCGCCACCCCGGCCGCGGGTGCGGTCGGCACGGGAGGCATGCTCAGCAAGCTCAATGCGGCCAGGAAGTGCCTGGCATCGGGCATCCCGATGGTGATCGCACCGGGGAGAGAGCGGGACGTGCTCCTGCGGCTTTTTGCAGGAGAGCAGCTCGGAACGCTTTTTCTTCCCAGGGAGCGCGCCTACCAGGGGAAGAAGGTCTGGCTGGCAAACCTGTCGAAGCCGGCCGGCGACCTGACGCTCGACGAGGGGGCGGTCACGGCGCTCCAGGAAAGAGGCCGGTCGCTCCTGCCCATCGGCATCCGCGAGGTGCGCGGCGCCTTCGGGGTCGGCGCCCCCGTGCGCTGCATCGACAGGCAGGGGAACGTGATAGGGATAGGGCTGACCAACTACAAGTCGAGCGAGATAGAGAACATCAAGGGACGGCACAGCGAAGAAATCGAAGGGCTGATAGGTTATAAACACTCCGACGAGGTAATCCACCGCGACAATTTCGTTCTGATATCCGAAACGGTCTAGCATCCTGATGATCCGGTTTGGCCGGTGCGGTCGGGGTTGGTTCCCGGCATGGAAAATTTACGATTTGGAGGGCAATGATGCGCGAGGAAATACTGACCATGGGAAGAAAGGCTCGCGAGGCGGCCCATCTCATGGCGAAGGCGAACAGTACTCAAAAGCGGGAAGCCTTGGAGAAGATGGCAGCGGCGTTGGAGCGCGAGCGCCGGTTCATCGATGCGGCCAACGGTCAGGATGTGGCGAACGCGGAGAATAAGGGACTGGGCAAAGCCAAGGTGGACAGGCTCATCATCAGCGACAAGGTGCTGGGAGAAATGGTGAGCGGGCTCAGGGAGGTGGCGCTGCTGCCCGACCCGGTCGGCGAGGTGACCCGGATGTGGACGCGGCCGAACGGGCTGCGAGTGGGTAAGATGCGGATTCCTCTCGGGGTCATCGGCATAGTCTACGAATCGCGGCCCAACGTCACGGTCGATGCCGCCGCCCTCTGCATCAAGGCCGGAAATGCCGTCATCCTCCGCGGCGGTTCCGAAGCTTTTTATTCCAACGACTGCCTGGCCGGGATCCTGCGGGAATCCCTCAAGGAAGCGGGGCTGCCCGAAGATGCCGTCCAGTTCGTCAGGACCACGGACCGGCAGGCCGTTCTCGATCTTCTCGGGCTCGAAGAGTACGTGGACGTCATGATTCCGCGCGGCGGAGAAGACTTGATCCGGTTTGTAACCCAAAATGCCCGGATGCCCGTCTTAAAGCATTATAAGGGCGTATGCCATGTCTTCGTCGATGCGGAGGCGGACATGGAGATGGCGAAAAACATATGCCTGAACGCCAAGGTGCAGCGGCCGGGAGTCTGCAACGCCATGGAAACGCTGCTCGTGCACGAGAAGATCGCCGGCGATTTTCTCCCCGGCATGGCGGAAGCCTTCCGGCGCGAGGGGGTGGAACTGCGCGGGTGCGAAAAAACCAGGGCCCTGGTTCCCGACTGCAAACCGGCTGCGGAAGACGACTGGTATGCGGAGTACCTGGACCTGATACTGGCGATTCGCGTCGTTCCCGATATGGACGAGGCGATCCGGCACATCACGCAGTACAGTTCGCAGCACACGGAGGCAATCGTTACGAAAGACTATGAACGGGCAAACCGGTTTATCCAGGAAGTCCAGTCCTCGCTGGTCCTGGTGAATGCGTCGACTCGCTTCAACGACGGTTTCCAGCTCGGGCTCGGAGCCGAGATAGGAATTTCCACCTCTCGGTTGCATGCGTTCGGTCCCATGGGTGTCGAGGAACTCACGACGACCAAGTTCATTGCATTCGGAAACGGGCAGCTGCGGCAGTGAGGGGTTTCGACAAACTATGGAGATATCATTGCGAACCGCTGAATTGTACTTTTTGTTTTTCCTCCGCGTTCTCAGCGCCTCTGCGGTTGATTTGATTTGATCCATAAAGGAATGGATATTCGCACGAGGTGTGCGGCCGGTTTTGCTTTTTCGATTCGGTTGTGTCGGCATGCCGGCCGACAGCGGTATGTTTAGGGTGGAGCTTCGGAGAATGCCAAAAAGGCTGGGAATAATGGGGGGGACCTTCGACCCCGTTCATTTCGGACACCTGAGAACGGCGGAGGAAGCCTGCGAGGCGCTTGAGCTCGATGCCGTCCTTTTCGTTCCGGCATTCGAGCCTCCACACAAACCGGGGGAGGACATCCTCCCTTATGCGCATCGCCGGCGCATGCTCGAACTCGCAATTTCCGACAACCCCCGTTTCATGCTCTCGGATATCGAAAAGCGCCTGCCCGGGAAATCCTACACAGTGAATTCCCTCCACAAACTGCGGGAAGAATTTCCGGAGGCGGAACTGTTTTTTCTGGTCGGCATGGATGCATTTTTGGAAATGGACGGCTGGTTCCAATACAGGGAACTCTTCCGCCTTGCCGGCATGGTGGTGCTCAAACGCCCGGGCTACGACGAAGAGGATGTGGGGGAATTCCTTCGCCGCAGGGTGTCGGACGGCTATTCCATAATGTCCGGCAGCGAAACTTTTACCCATCCCGTTCTTTTTCCCGTGCACTGCCTTCTCAACACGCGGATGGACGTCTCATCGACCAGGATTCGGGAGCTGGCTGCTTACGGCCGGTCGATACGTTATCTGGTGCCGCGGGAGGTGGTGAGTTATATTGATGGGGAAAATCTATATCGGCGGCATGGGGAGGGATTGACGAAAGAGGAAGAATAATGCCAGATTCGGAAAAGAAGCTATCTGCAAAGGAAAAAAAAGAAGCAAAAAAGGAGGGTATCTCTCCCACACCAATGGACAGCAGGGAAAAAGCAATTAACTGCGCCAGAGAAGCTTCACGTTTCATGGCGCTGGATCTGGTGATCCTGGACGTATCGGGATTTTCTTCTTTTGCCGATTATTTTATCATCTGCAGCGGAAAATCGAGCCGGCAAGTCCAGAGCATTGCGGAAAACGTCGAAGACAGCCTGAGGGGCAAAGGGATCAAACCCCTTGGGGTCGAAGGAAAACGCGAGGGGCACTGGGTCTTGATGGACTACAGCGACGTTATCATTCATATCTTCTATGAGCCGGTCCGCTATGTCTACGACCTCGAAAGCCTGTGGGCCGACGCCTCCCGGGTGGAATGGGACGAGGGGCCGGATGGGAAAGTCTCCGATCGGGAAATAGGGTGAGAACTTTATGCATTCTTCCTTTTTCGGTGGCAGGATGTTCAAAGCGGCTGTTGCCGCTTTTGCTGTCGTTTTCTCAATTTCGATTCTCGGCCAGTCCCGGGTGGAAGCTCTTACCCTCAGTGAAGAAAAGGATGTCGGGCGCAAGTTCCTTACAGTGATCAAGAAGTTTCTGCCCATGGTGGAAGACGGCGACGTGCTGACATATGTACGCGGCGTCGGAAACCGCGTTGTGAAGGAACTCGGGACGACTTCCTATCAGTACCAGTTCTTTATAATCGACCAGCCCGTCCCGAACGCGTTCGCCGTTCCCGGCGGGTATATATTCATCTATCGCGGCATCATCGAGCTGATGGATTCGGAGGCGGAGCTGGCGAGCATCTTCGCGCACGAGCTTTCGCACATCCAGGCGAGGCATATCCAGAGGCAGATAGACGAGCAGAAGGTCCTCACCGTTACGTCCATGGCGGGTCTTATTGCGGGGATCCTGCTTGGCGGCTCCGGGGCCGGCCCGGCGCTTGCCGCGGGCAGCATGGCCGCCGGCCAGACCGCCGCTTTATCATTCAGCCGGGCACACGAAATGGAAGCGGATCAACTCGGTTTCCGCTACCTCTGCGCTGCGGGCTACGATCCCTTCGAGATGGCCTCGATCATGCACAAGATGGATCAGCGCAAGTGGACCGGCGTGTCGAGGATTCCGGACTACCTCATGACTCACCCCGCCCTGGGCGAACGCGTTCTCTATCTCGACGAAATGGCCAAAAAGCAGAAAGCGACGAACCCCGTCAAGATCAAGCAGACCCTCGGGGATTTCCAGTTGATGCAGGCGGCTCTGATAGCCGGGTATACCGACCAGGACAAGGCCTACGACCGTTTCCAGGCCGGGGCGAAAAAAGGCGACAAGGCCGCCGTTTACGGCCTGGGCTGCCTCTACATGAGGCAGGGGAAGTACAGGGACGCCGAGGCGCAGCTGCAGGCTGCCGCGCGGGCGATGCCGTCCAGCCCGCTGGTGCTGAGCAGCCTGGGAGCGGCATATCACCAGCTCGGCAAACTGCAGGAAGCGCAGAAGACCTTCCAGACCGCGCTTACGCTGGATCCTTCCGCCTCGATAGTTCATTACCGGCTGGCGCTTGTGTGCATGGACCTGGGACAGAAGGAAGGGGCTCTGGAACACCTGCAGAAGATAGAAGAACTGGCGCCGATGTTTCCCGAAGTGGATTACCAACTCGGCATAGTCCTGGGCCAGGTGAACCGGCTCGGCATGGCCCATTACCACCTCGGGCGCTACTACGACCGTAAATCGAACGTGCCGCTGGCGGTAATGCATTACAAGAAGGCAAAGGCATATATCCTGGATTCGCCCGCCAAGCTGGACGAAATCAACCAGGCGCTGAAAGAACTCGACCCCCTCAATAAAAAGAAGAGTGGGTTGGGAAAACGCTGAGGCGTCTGAGCGGTCTGTCGTACGCTCTCATTTCGCAGTGATCTCAATGGAATCATAGACCGGAACCTCCGTGGATCGGGGGGTATTCCGGAATGGAAGACCGGCCGGTCAGGCGCCGCCGGGAGGCTGCCTCCCGGATGAAACCGGACCGGCTCTTACCGGAGTGAATCGGTGATGACAAAGAACATGGAAAGAAAAATCATTCTGTTTGTCCTTGGGTTTGTCGGGCTCTTCATCTCTATTGCGGCGGGTCTGCAGGAGCATCTGCCGGCCCTCCAGGCCGTCTGCACCAGCGCGTGCAAGGAAACGGCCCAGATGACGCTTGTAGCGCTTCCTTTCTGGGCCTGGGGAGTCGCCTTTTACGCTGCGGTGATCCTCCTCACATTGTTCAAAACGGATTGGGTTTCCCTTATCGCCGCTGCCGCTTTCGGCATGGAACTGGCCCTGGTCTGGATCATGTTCCTCATGAAGGCGGCCTGCGTATTCTGCATAGCCAACTCCGTAGTGGTGCTGCTGCTCGTCATTTTTTCGTTCAGCAAGCGAAGGTCATGGCAGGAATCGACAGTCGCCCTGCTTGTCCTTATCCTCTCGGTGATCTTCATTCCTTTCGAAAACCAGCTTTTCGCTCTTTCCCCGACCCAGGGCGGGCCGGAAATTGCCGCCAGGGTGGGAGATGAGACGATTACGACCCAGCGGCTCGAAGTGAGCCTTGGCTCGAAGCTCTTCGACCTGCAAAAAGACGTCTACCGGATGAAAAAAGAGAGGCTGGACCAGCTCGTCACCGACACCATCATGCAGAAGGAGGCCAAGGCTGCCGGCAAGAACCTGGACCAGTACATCGACGATGCGCTTCCGCTGCAGCTTTTTTCGGTTTCGGACCAGGACGTGAACAAGTACATCGAAGAGAACATGGATCGGCTGAAGGAATGGACGGGATCGGCCGCAGAGCTGAGAAACAGGATCAAGACCTTCCTGCAGCAGCAGAAGCGGGTCCAGGGAATCAACCAGTACGCGCGTGCCCTGGAGAAGAAGTACAACGTCCAGACATTTCTTGCCATGCCGCATACGCCGGTGGTGAGAGTGAATACCGAGGGCTCTCCGGCCGCAGGTCCGGCCGATTCCCAGGTGACCGTAGTTGAATTTTCCGATTACGAGTGCCCGGCATGCCGCGCGAATCACCTGGATGTCATAAAGAAGATCAAGGCCCTTTACGGAGATAAGGTCAGGTGGGTATTCAGGGATTATCCGCTGAAGCGGCACAAGGATGCATTCAAGGCGGCCGAAGCGGCACACTGCGTCGATGAACAGGGCCGTTTCTGGGAATACCAGGATGTGCTCTTTTCCGCTGAAAATCTCGACGAGACGAGCCTTGTCAACGCCGCGGCGAAACTGGGCGTTTCGCCCGAGAAAATGCGCCAGTGCATGAAGGAAGAAAAATACAAAGATTTTATAGAAAAGGGAATGCAGGAAGCCACCCGGGCAGGCATCGACAGGACCCCTTCTTTCATCATCAACGGAACCGTTTATGTCGGCGGCCCTTCTTTTGAAACCTTCAGAAGCGTTCTGGACGAGGAACTGAATAAAAAGGACAAGAAAATCAGCATGTCCGGCAAATAAACGGCAGGGCGGGTGAAATACGCCGGTTCGCTGCCGTTTTCATTGCCATAGCTTCGTTTCAGGTATCTCGCTTAATCTTGTCGTCGTCGAGGGCGCCGGCGTTTATATGCCGGCGCCCATTTCTTCGTCGGATTGCTTCACATCGAAGGTTCTTTTTTTGTTGCCAATTTTTGTGTTCCTTTATAAATTTTCGTGTTTACAGTCCTTATCCCGCCGGAGCGGGATTTATCTATTTCGGAGGCATTCTTTTGCCCGGAATGACATATCTCCGCTTTTCCCGTAAAGGCGGTCAGGCCATCAGGAGGAATCCATGAAAATTCTGGTCAGCGACAATCTTTCGCAATCCGGAATCGAGAAGCTCACCCGTGTCCCGGGCTTCGACGTCAAGGTGGACACGTCGCTTACAGCCGAACAATTCCGGCAGGTCATCAAAGATTTCGATGCACTGGTTATTCGAAGCGGGACCAAAGTCACCGCCGAGGTCCTGGATAACGCCGAAAACCTGAAAGTGATAGGTCGCGCCGGGATAGGACTGGATAACGTCGATATCGAAGCGGCAAGCAAGCGCGGCATCGTCGTCATGAACACCCCCGAGGGCAATGTCATAACGACTGCCGAACACGCGATAGCCATGATACTTTCCCTGACGAGAAACATCCCCCAGGCCTCCAGTTCGCTCAAGGCGGGAAAGTGGGAGAAGAAGCGCTTCCAGGGCAAGGAAGTGTTCAACAAATATCTCGGCATCATCGGGATCGGCCGGATAGGACGTGTTGTGGCCGACCGCGCAATGGGGCTCAAGATGCGCGTAATGGCCTACGATCCGTTCATCAACCCCGAGGTGATCGAAAGCCTTGGCTTAGAAGGCGTGACCCTGGACGAACTCCTCGCGAAAGCCGATTACATCACCGTCCACACGCCCATGACCGCGGAGACCCGGAACATCATAAATGCGCAAGCGTTCCGGAAAATGAAGAAGGGCGTTTTCATCATCAATTGCGCGCGCGGCGGGATAGTGAATGAAAGCGACCTCCACGACGCCATCAAGGAGGGCATCGTTGCCGGAGCGGCGCTCGACGTGTTTGCCAAGGAGCCGCCCGCCGGAAATCCGCTGCTGGAACTCGAACAGGTCATCGCTACCCCTCACCTCGGCGCATCGACGGAAGAGGCCCAGGAGAACGTGGCGGTCGCCGTTGCCGACCAGGTGGCCGATTTTCTTACCCGGGGAACCATCCGCAATGCGGTGAACGCGCCGAACATCGACGGTGCGGTCCTGGTGAAGCTGCGCCCCTACCTTGTGCTTGCCGAGAAGCTGGGATCCGTGCTGACGCAGATCACCAGTGGGGCCATCAGCAAAGTGTCGATAGAGTACGTCGGGGAAGCGGCAAACCTGGAAAGGCACCCCCTGACGATTGCAATCCTCAAGGGAATGCTTACTCCCATCCTGGGTGATATGGTAAACTTCGTGAATGTTCCCGTTCATGTCAAAGAGAGAAACATCAAGGTTACCGAGTCGGTCCGGAGTGAAGCGGAAGATTTTACGAACCTGATCAGCGTCCACGTAAAGACATCCAAGCAGGAAAACCTGGTGGCCGGCACCATTTTCGGGAAAAACGAACCCCGTATGGTCCGGATCAACGACTTCCGGCTCGAAGCGGCCCTCGAGGGCCATCTTGTCCTGATATACAATATAGATACCCCGGGTACGATCGGGGCGATCGGCACTTGCCTCGGGCGCCACGCCGTAAACATTTCCATGATGGATGTCGGGCAGGTGCTGGAGCGCGGGCAGAACATCATCTTCCTCCGCACCGACACCCCCGTAACCCAGGTCGTCAAAGAAGAACTGCTAGCAATGGACAACGTGGACATAGTCCAGGCGATAGAGCTTTGAACCCAAGCGGTTGTGGAGAGGAGAAAGGGCGCTATGGCGGAAAAAGAAGAAGAAAAGGGATTTGTGATCAAAGATCGGCGCAGATTTACCGAGGAGGCCGAAGCCGGGGAAGATGCGCGTAAAGAGAGCGAAGCTGCCCCGAAAGAGGAGCCGAAGGCCGAAACGGCTCAGGAAGCCGGCCCCGAAGTGGGAGAGGATGAGAAGGCTCCCTTCCCCGAGGTGTCGATGGCCACTTTCATCTTTTCTCTGAGTTCTTCGGCGCTGGTGCACCTGGGAGAAATCCCGGACCCCAGCACGAACCAGTCCAGTGTGGACCTTGGCATTGCCAAACAGATCATCGACACCCTCGGCATGCTGCAGGATAAGACGAAAGGCAACCTCGATCCGGACGAAGACAGGCTCCTGCGATCGGTGCTTTACGACCTGCGCATGCGCTACATCCAGAAATCCGGCAAATAGTCCGGGCTGACGGCCGGAGCAGGGATTTGAATACAAAAATGCGCATTCCCGCCAAGATCAACCTGTGGCTTGAGGTTGTCCGCAAGCGGGAAGATGGTTACCACGATCTGTCGAGCCTCATGTTACCGGTATCGGTATTCGATCGCCTGACGCTCCTGGCCGGTCCGGAAACCGGCCCCATAACGCTGGCCTGCGATTTTCCCGACATCCCGGTGGATGGGCGGAACCTGGCCTGGCGCGCCGCGGATGCTTTTCGCAAGGCAGCACGAATCGATACGGGCATTCATATTACGCTGGATAAGGCGATCCCTGCCGGCGCCGGGCTGGGAGGCGGGAGTGCAGATGCGGCGGCGGTCCTGCTGGGCCTCAATGCCGGATTCGACAACCCCCTGGCCATGTCCGAGCTGGAAGGGCTGGCCCTCCAGCTGGGAGCGGACGTTCCTTTCTTTTTACACCGGAAGGCTGCTCTGGCGACGGGGATCGGCGAAAAACTCGAGTTTTTGGATTCGACTCCGAACTATCCGCTAGTGCTGATAAAGCCGCCGATAAGCGTGCCGACTGCGTGGGTGTATCAAAGTTTGAAATTGACAAGAGGAACCGCTCAAATTAAACTTAACCGTTTTATGGCTCAGTCTGAGGCCCCGGGACTTTTCATGGAAAACGACCTGGAGTCGGTGACTGTTCCGAAATACCCGGTGATCGGCCGCCTGAAAACATGGCTGATCGAGCACGGCGCCGTGGCGGCATCGATGAGCGGAAGCGGTCCCACCGTGTTCGGCGTCTTCGATTCGTTGGACGCGGCCAGGGCAGCCGAAGCCGAAGCCGGGGAGGAATGGGAAAATTTCTGGGTGAAAGCCGCCGAAGTTCTTTCTGCGACGGATGGCAATCCCGGATTCGAAGGGCGAACCTGTAAAGGGTGATGCGCCCTGTTTAACAAAGCCGCCAAGAGCGGGGCAATTGCGTTTGGGGCGTGGCCAAGCGGTAAGGCACGGGTCTTTGGAACCCGCATTCGAAGGTTCGAATCCTTCCGCCCCAGCCATTTTTCCCGGTTCGCCATGACGCCGGACCGGACTGCAGGCAGACAATTCGCATGTGGAGCCGTCTTTCTTTATTCGCCGGAAACTCTAACCCGCTGCTTGTCGACAGGGTGTGCAGGCACCTCGGGGTGTTTTCCGGCAAAGCTCTCATTTCGCGCTTCAGCGACGGTGAGGTACGAGTAGAAATAGGCGAAAACGTCAGGGGGAAGGATACGTTCGTTCTCCAGTCCACCTGTCCGCCGGTAAACGAAAACATCATCGAACTGCTCGTGATGATGGATGCTCTCAAAAGGGCGTCCGCACGGCGCATCAATGTCGTGATCCCTTACTACGGCTACGGGCGCCAGGATCAGAAGGACAAACCCCGGGTGGCTCTGGGCGCCAAAATGGTGGCCGATCTTTTGACTGTGGCCGGCGCCGACCGCGTGATTACGATGGATTTGCACGCCGACCAGATCCAGGGGTTTTTCAGTATTCCGGTGGACCATCTTTCCGGAACGGCTGTGTTTATAAACGAGCTGAAGCAGGAGATGCGCGGCGACGAAATCGTGGTCGCGCCCGATTCGGGCGGCGTGGAGCGGGCCCGGTTGTTTGCCTCCCGGCTCTCTCTCGATCTGGCCATGCTGGATTATCGCGAGGAAAACGGCACCTACCCGAAAATCGTCGGAAATGTCAGGGGACGGCGAGTTATAATTCTCGATGACATGGTGGATACCGCCAGGACCCTGATGCGAACCGCCATGGCCGCGCAGGCCGCAGGCGCGGAAATCGTGGATGCATGCTGCGTTCACCCGATCCTTTCGGGGAATGCTGTTGAAACTATAAAGTCTTCGCCAATACGGATGCTCATGGTCGCCGACACCATCCCGCTTTCCGAAGCGGCAGATGCATGCGACAGGATAGTCGCCGTGAGCATTGCGCCCATACTTGCCGAAGTTATCAAGCGGGTGCACTTCGAAGAATCGATCAGTTCGATATTTGCGGAAATCTGAGCGCAGAGCGCTCTTGACAGGAGGACATGTAAATGGATCTGGAATTGACGGCAACCAAACGAGACAGGAGCGGCAAGGGTGCGGCCCGGAGCGTCCGCCGCGAACAAGAGGTACCGGCAGTCCTGTACGGTCCGAAAACGGAGGCGATGTCGCTGAAGGTTTCGGCCAAGCAGCTCGAAAGACTGTTGAAGGGTACGGGCGGCGAAAGCAAGCTCCTGAACCTCAAAATCGAAGATGGCGGAAGCGCAGATGCGCGGCAGGTGCTTATTCGCGAAGTGCAGGTTCATCCCTATCGGAGGCGTTTCCTGCACGTGGATTTCTACGAGGTGCCTCTCGATCAGCCGATCGTTATCGAGGTACCGGTCGAACTGGTAGGCGATTGCATCGGGGTGCAGAAGGGCGGGGAATTGAACTTGATCCGGCGCACGCTCTCCGTTCGCTGCCTGCCGAACCAGATTCCCGAAAGCGTCCAGGTGAACGTATCCAAGCTGGACCTTGGCCAGGTTCTCCACGTTGAGGAACTTGGCGCCCAGGTGAATTTCGAACTGGTTGACGACAAGACCGTCGGTATAGTCAACGTGGAAGCGCCCGAATCTGCCGGTTCGGCCGAAGAGGGTGGAGCAGGCGGAGAAGCGCAGAAGTAACGGTCCTGAAGCAGTCTTCCTCAGCGAATATCCCGGAATCCCCCTTGCCCCGTTTCCGGAGAGGGCAAGGGGGATTTTTCTCCTTCGCTTCTCGAATGGATCCGGACCGGGTTGAAGGGAGATAGTCCCATGGGCGATACCTGCCGCAATGCCGGCGACGAGAAGATCCTTGCGGTTTTCGGCCTTGGAAATCCCGGACGGGAATACGAGGCCACGCGCCACAATGCGGGCTTCTGGGTGGTTGACCGGCTGGTAGGCCGCTACGGGATAGGGATGCAGGAGCGCAAGTTCCAGGCAGCATGGGGCAGCGGCATTGCCGAAGGCCGAAAGATCCTTTTCGCCAAGCCGCTCACCTATATGAACCGAAGCGGGGAGGCCGTCGGAGAGATCCTCAGCTATTTCAACATCGAGCCGGAGCAGGTGCTCGTAATCCACGACGACCTCGACCTGCCCTTTGCCCGGATCCGCATCGCCCGTAGCGGCGGGGCCGGCGGACACCGCGGCATCCAGTCCATCATCGACCACCTGCACACCCGGAATTTCCCGCGGCTGAAGCTTGGGGTCGGCCGTCCCAGGCACCGGGAGCCGATCGAAGCCTTTGTTTTGCAGCCCCCTTATGCCGAAGACCGGCAGGTATTCGAAGAGATGACGAACCTGGCGGAACAGGCCGCCTCTGCCGTGCTTTCGACCTGCCTTTCCTCAGCCATGAACGAATTCAACAAGCGGGAAGACCGTTCCGCCGAAAAGCCCGATCCCGCCTGATCTCGCCCGTAAAACTTACTAGCTTTCCGCAGCCTCCGGTCTCGAGGATTTCACTGCGTTCGGTTCGGATCGGGGGCAATACATCATTGCATGTTGTGTGTACGGGTGTTTGTGCTAGAATTGAAAATAGGTGTCATGATAGCACCCAAAGGT
>JAEZXS010000073.1 GCA_023442755.1 Pseudomonadota bacterium
CCACGGGCGAGTGCACCCGTGCGAAGTCCTGCGGCCCGAAGCCGCATTCGGCCGCCAGCGCCTTATAGATCGCATCCCGCTTCCTTCTGCTCCCGATCATGCCGATGTAGCCCGCATCTGTTTTGAGCGCCTGCCCGAGTATGGTCCGGTCGTATGCGTGTCCGCGCGTCACGATGACGATGAAGCTGTCCTCATCGATCGAGAGTCCTTCGAGCGCCCTGTCGAAGGACTTCGGAACGATCACCTCGTCCGCGGATTCCAGCCTGCTCCGGGCGGCAAATTGCTCCCGGTCATCCAGCACGACCGTCCTGAAGCCCACGCTGGGGGCCAACTGCGCAAGGGCGCGCCCCACGTGGCCGGCGCCGAAAATGTAGGCGGTCCCGCTGTTGTACAGGGTTTCCACGTGGTATTTCCTTCCGCCGATTTCGAAATACCCCTGCGGCGCGGCCAGCAGTTGCGAGCTTACAGCCGCTTCCTCCGGCAGCCGGCGGCCGGAAAGCCCGGCCGTTGCGCCGTTCTTTGTCAGGAGCCACTGGGACGGGGTCGGTTCCTCCCCGCCCGGCATCTCCGTAATGAGCCGGGAGCGTGTGTGCCTGGAAACTTCGGCGGCCGCTTCCCTGTAAAACTCCAGCCAGCCGCCGGTCGAGGAATCCAAGAACTGGACGAGAACCTCGACTCGCCCGCCGCAAAGCATCCCGATTCGCCCGGCGTCACCGTCGGAGAGCTGGAATTCCTTCAGTTCGGGCAGCTTTTTCCGGAAAACGTCCCTGGCGGTCTTTTGGACGGCAGCTTCGAGGATGCCGCCCCCGACCGTGCCGATTATGGTCCCGTCCGCGCGCACGATCATCCTCGCACCCGCGGAGCGCGGAGCGGACCCCGACCGGTTGAGGACCGTCGCGAGCACCAGGTCCTCACCTCTTGCCAGGATGTCTGCCACTTTAGAGAAAATATTCATGCCGAATCCGTCGGTTGAAGGGATTACGCCATAGAGGCCATCGCATTTATTACCTGGTCGACGTCTTCCCGCGTATTGAAAACCCCGAGGCTGAAACGCACCGCCCCGCGGTCGGCCGTCCCGATATCTTCGTGCACCAGCGGAGCGCAATGAAGCCCCACCCGGGCGGCTATATTAAAATCCCCGTCGAGTATGGCCCCCGCGTCTTCCGGCCGGATACCGTCGACGTTGGCCGTGAGTACGGCAACGTGGTTCGACAGGTCGTCGACGCAGTATAATGCGATGTGTTCGTGCTCCGCAAGCCCGTCCCGCAGCCGCGCCAGCAGGTCCATTTCCCGCCTGTGGATGACCTCCAGTCCCTGATTCAGGATGTAATCCAGCCCGGCGGAAAGGCCCATGATGCCCATCAGGTTAATCGTGCCGGCCTCCAGGCGGTGAGGGTACGTCTGTGTGTGCGTCAGGCTCCTGGAATCCATTCCCGTGCCGCCAAACCGGCTGGAGCGAACGTCCAGGTCCGGATGAATCGCCACCCCGCCGATTCCCGTCGGGCCGTAGAGCGATTTATGGCCGGTGAAAACGACCGCCGATACGTGCCAGCCGGCCATGTCGATCGCTATTTTCCCGGCGCTCTGCGTGGCGTCGATAATGAGGGGGACTCCCCGTTCCGCGCAGGCCTGGCCGATTTCCTTCACGGGTTGAACGGTTCCCAGGACATTCGACGCATGGGAAACTACGACCATCCGCGTATCGGGTTTTATGCTACGGGCTATGTCGTCGGGATCGACAAATCCCCGGTCGTCGAAACGTACCAGGTCGAAGGTTATCCAGCCTGTTTCCCGGAAATGATGGAGGGGCCGCAGGACGGAATTGTGCTCCAGGCGCGTCGAGACTACATGGTCTCCGGGCTTCAGCATGCCTTGGAAAATAAGATTCAGCGCGTCCGTAGCGTTTGCAGCGAAGACGATCCGGTCCGGATCGGGCGCATGAAAGAACTTCGCCAGCTTGATCCGCGTCTCCAAGACGATTTCCTCCGCCTCCACCGCCAGGTCGTAGCTTCCCCTTCCCGGCGACACTCCGTTCCGGGCATAGCCGTCCACCATGCTCTCCAGCACTTCACGGGGCTTGGGGTAGGTGGTTGCCGCGTTGTCCAGGTATATCAATCGATCGCTCATGCGTATTGCACCATTTCAAAAACACGATTTTGGATTGGGCAGTCCGGCGAGCCTCCGGGCTCCGAGGCGGATGCCGCCGGGGAAAAGGGACTCGATCTCCCTCAGGCTCATGTGGGTGCCTTCTTTCAGGTGGCGGTTCAAGGGGGCGCGTCCGTGATAGAAGTAGTACTCCCGAAAAAAATGCAGCACTTTCCAGTGAGCCTCCGTCAGCTGAGCGAGGCCCGCCTCCCGGGCCAGTATTCCGGCTGTTTCCTCGCTCCAGTCATGGGGTTCCCAGAAAAAGCCTTCCCAGTCGAAGTAGATCTCCCGGCCGGCAATTATGCGGGCTTGCCGGCCGAGATCGGCTGCCTGTTGCGCAGTAGGTTCCGTCATAGCTGTTGTCGATCCATTACCGCTGTTCTATTTCCCCAGGGCTTTCCGGACCCTTTCCGGGGTGGCGGGAAGCTCTGTGATCATCACGCCGCACGCATCGTATATTGCGTTGATGACGGCGGGGGCGGTGGATGTCATCGCCATTTCCCCCACTCCCGTTGCGCCCAGGGTCCCTCGCGACCGCGGGGTTTCGCGAATGACGATGTCCATGTCGAAAGATGTGCTGATCGTCGGAAACTTGAATGTGGCCCAGTCTTTGGTCTTTCCGTGTATATATTCTTCCCGCAGGGCGTATCCGACCCCCATATCCATGCCGCCTTCGAGCTGGCCGGTCAGGGCCTGGGGATTGATTACGGGGCCGGCATCGACGGCCGTGGTCATCCTGAGCACCTTCACTTCGCCCGTTTCCGTGTTCACCTCCACTTCCGCCACCTGGATGGCGTGGACCTGGGATTCAAACGACGGACCCTGGCCGGTGTTCGGGTCCAGGGGCGCCACCTCGACCACCCTTTTTTCTCCCATGTGGCGGGTGGGTTTGCCCGCCGCCTTCAGCGCGGCATATGTCTTCCCGCCTGCTTCGTCCATTGCCTGTTTCAGCTTTTGGAGGGCGTCCACGGCCGCACCCCCGATCATGTAGGTGATCCGGCTTCCCGATGCCGGTCCCGAAGCCGTAGTCCTCTCGGTATCCCGCGTGACCGCCCTGACTTTGGTCAGCGGCAGTTCCAGCACCTGCGCGGCAAGCTGGGTCAGCATGGAGTCGTTTCCCTCGCCCGGGTCGGCTGCCGCAGCATAAACCGTCGCGCAGTCGTCAGTGCCCAATTCCACTGCGGCCATGGCCTTGTCACCCGGCATGGCGATTCCAAAGGCGGCGGCGCCCAGTCCGACGCCGCGGCGAACTGTGCCGTTTTTGTGCGCGGCCGCCTCCTGCTTTGCCCTGTCGTAGGCCGGCTTCACCGCGTCGCACAGCCCGGGAAAAGGCCACTCCTGGACCACGGCTCCGGTAGCCTTCGTCTGCCCCGGCAGGAGCGAATTACGCAGACGGAACTCCAGCGGATCGATATTCATCTTCTTCGCCAGCATGTCCATTGCGCATTCCAGGGCGTAGTGCATCTGCGGAGGTCCCGCGCCTCGGGCGGCCGACCCCCACGGGTTGTTGGTGTAGACGAGCCTTGCCATCGCGTTGATATTCGGGATGTAATAGGAACTCGACAGCATGTGCAGGCCGCGGTTTATGACCACGTTCCCGATGGAATGGTAGGCTCCGTTGTCCACCACCGCATCCAGCGCAAGGGCGGTGAGGTTCCCGCGGGCATCCGCTCCCAGCTTTATCTGCATGTCGAACGGGTGGCGCTTGCTGGTGATCATCATCGACTCTTCCAGGCTAGGAATGTACCGCACCGGCTGTTTGCAGTGCAGCGCGCCAAGAGCGGCTATTCCCTCGGTGATGATCTCGAGCTTGATGCCGAACTGCCCGCCCGAAAACGCTTCCTCGTAGCGCATATTTTCCCAGCCGAGCGCTTCCTGGAGGGTCGCCATGTGAAGATGGATATTGATGCTTCTGCCCATCACGACCAGGATGGCGTCTTCTCCCTCGCCTTCGAGGTACGCGATGCTCGCCTCCGGCTCCAGTGGAGCCTGGTGGTTTATCTGGGTTTTGAAGCGGTTTTCTATTACCGCCGCCGAAGCCGCGAAGGCCTTTTCCGCATCCCCTTTGATCACCGGCTGTTTGTAGCAGAAGTTGGGACGGTCCGGATGAATCTGCGGAGCGCCCGGCGCCATCGCTTCCTCCGGGGTCGAAAGTATGGGAAGCGCTTCGTAATCCACCCTCACTTCTTTGACCGCGGCAAGGGCCTGTTCCCTTGTCTTCGCTGCTACCACCGCGACGGCATCGCCCAGGAGCTGCACTTTCTCGCTGCACAGGATCTGCCGGTCACCGATGAGGTATTTCAACCTGTTGGTGCCTTTGATGTCTTTGGCGGTGATGACGCTTACCACCCCCGGCATTTTCTCCGCCGCGGCGGTATCGATGCCCCTTATGTTCGCATGTGCGTACGGGCTTCTGACTACGGCAAGTTCGAGTGCTCCCGGCATCCTGACGTCGGAGGAGAATTCCGCGACCCCGCAGGCCTTGATCATTGCCGAAGGCCGGGGATGGGAAACTCCCATCTTCGGGTCGTCGGGCCCCGGCCTTACCTGGTCGGGAGTAATTTCGCCGCGCAGGAAGCGGCCTGCGAGTTTAACGGCTTCGATGATTTTTGTGTAACCCGTGCAGCGGCAAAGGTTTCGACGAAGCGCTTTCTTGATCTCGTCGGTCCCGGGATCGGGATTGGAGTCCAGGAGGGCCTTTGCGGCCATGATCATGCCGGGGGTGCAGAACCCGCACTGGATTGCCCCGGCCAGCACGAATGCTTCCTGGATCAGGTGCGGATTGTCAGGGGTCCCCAGGCCTTCCACCGAGATTATATCCGCTCCTTCCAGGTTTCCCACCTTGAGCAGACAGGACCGCACCGCTTTTCCGTCCACGATGACAGTGCACGCGCCGCATTGTCCCTTGCGATCGCACGATTGTTTCACGCTCGTAAGGTTGTACACATTGCGAAGCAAATCGATCAGCGCCAGGTTCGGATCGACTACCAGCTGGCCAATCCGCCCATTCACCTTCAGGGTTACCTTCTTCATCATTCTCCTCCGTTAGACTTCCCGCGAGACTCCCGAGCCCGGATTCCGCCGTGAAAACCCGCCCACAGGCCGCACTCCGATAAGAAGGAAGATTCCGTATGCGGCGACGAAATGTATCATGCGTTATATCAAAAATGACATAGTGGAAAACGAAAAAAGCGGTTGTCCCTGCCGATTGTTATACAGCCGGACCGGCGTTCGTTGACCCGGAATACGTATATGGTTAACTACATTATTGGAAAAAAATTCGGAGTCTTCATCTTAATCCGGCCGCTCTCCCGGGAAGCGGCTTTCTTATTTATAGAGGTCCCGCTAATGCCGGTTAACCGATCCGAATGCCGCATACAGGCCGTCCCCCCCAGTCCGACGGATGATACCCGCCGCAATTCTCTGGAAAGGCTTTACGGGCGCATCCGGAGCCCCTTCGAAAGTTTTTTCCAAAGAACCGGTTCCGGAGGCATTGTCCTGATCGGCGCGGCCGTTTTGACCCTCGTCCTGGCCAACTCACCGTGGGGACTGACGTACCGCAGCTTCTGGGAACAGGTGTTCTCCGTTTCTTTCGGAAGCCGGACGGTAGCGCTCAGCCTGCACGACTGGATCAATGACGGGCTCATGGCCGTCTTCTTCCTGCTGGTGGGCTTGGAACTGAAAAGGGAAATACTGGTAGGCGAACTTTCCTCGCCCATGAACGCCTCGCTCCCCGTCATCGCGGCGCTGGGCGGAATGATCGTGCCCGGCATCATCTATCATGTCATCAACAGGAATACGCCGGGAGCGGCCGGGTGGGGAATTCCCATGGCCACGGACATCGCTTTCTCGCTGGGCATCCTTGTACTGATCAGTTCCCGCGTGCCTCGAAACAGCATCATCTTCCTGATGGCGCTGGCCATTGCCGACGATCTCGGGGCGGTAATCATAATCGCCCTGTTCTATATGAAGGCGATGAATCCTGCGGCGATCGGATTGGCCGCGGCGTTTGCCGCCGCGCTCTTCGTATGCAACCGCGCCGGAGTGCGCCACCCGCTCCCCTACGGGGTCCTTGGCGTTCTGCTCTGGCTTGCCATGCTGCATTCCGGCATTCACGCAACCATTGCAGGCATAATCCTGGCGATCGCCATCCCGACCCGGCCGCTGTGTTCCGCCCCCGGGTTCGAACGGCGTCTTTTCCGGCTGCACAGGGAGTTCGCCCGCGAGGCTGAGCCGCACGACCCGTCGAACCATGTTCTGAGCAACCTTCGCATGGGCGAGATCGCGATGGATGTGGAGAAAAACGCCAGGGCCGCTCAATCGCCGCTTCATCGCATGGAGCATTCCCTCAACCCCTGGGTGAGTTTCCTGGTCCTGCCCCTTTTTGCGTTGTGCAACGTCGCCATCAGTTTCAGGGACATCGCGGCGTCGGGTGGTCCGGTCGATTCCGTGAGCGTCGGGGTTTTCCTGGGACTGGTGCTGGGGAAATTCATCGGGATCAGCCTGTTCAGCTGGGTTGCGGTGAGGTTGGGCCTCTCCAGGCTGCCTGCCGGGGTCGGGTGGAATCATCTGCTTGGCGTGGCATGGCTTGGCGGTATCGGTTTTACCATGGCGATCTTTATCAGCGAACTGGCGCTGCCCGATCCCGCTCTGCGGGATATAGCCAAAATGGGAATCCTTGCCGCTTCAGTCGTTGCGGGCATCCTGGGCACCGCCTGGCTTGTGTGGAACGGACCGGGGAAGAACAGGGCAACCGCGGAAGAATAGCAGGGTTAACACCGTGGGAGAGGTTTCCAGCCTCGACTTGTTTTTTGAAACAACGGCATCGCTGCTGTCGTGTGCCGCTCCTACGACCCCCTTTTGTTCGGAAACCGCCGATTACTCTTGACTTATGAGAACTTCGCCCATACATAAAGGGGTGTAATCAAAAGGGAGTAGCTATTCCGGGCAAAGTCACCAGTACGGTGCCGGTCACCTGGCTTTGCCGTTGACCTGGAGTCAATTAGCGAGACTTTTGGTGTGCAGTGCACACTGACTGTCTCGCTTTTTTTGTCCTTCATCTGAGGAGATATCATGGACTGGATGACCAATCCGGAGACCTGGGCGGCTTTTATAACCCTTGTCAGCCTGGAAATCGTGCTGGGAATAGACAACATCATTTTCATAACGATCCTCGCCGGAAAACTTCCGGCAGCACAGCAAAGGAAGGCGAGGCTCCTCGGCCTGGCCCTGGCCATGTTTACCCGGATCATCCTTCTCCTCTCCATATTCTGGATCGCGCGGCTGACAAACCCCATGTTTACCCTTTTCGACCAGGGGATTTCCGGGCGCGACCTCATCCTGATAGGAGGCGGTTTGTTCCTTCTGGCCAAGAGCACGCACGAGATCCACCTGGGCGTGGAGGGAAACGGAAAACCCCATGCAGCGGCAGGCCTTGCGGCTTCCTTTGCCTGGGTCATCGTCCAGATAATCCTGCTGGATATCGTCTTTTCGTTCGACTCGGTCATAACGGCAATAGGCATGTCCGATCGGATCGAGATCATGATAGCGGCTGTGGTTGCGGCGGTGCTTTTCATGATGTTCGCATCGGGACCGGTCGGAACCTTTGTCGAACGCCACCCCACGATCAAGATGCTCGCCCTGGGCTTCCTGCTTATGATCGGATTCGTGCTGATCCTTGAAGGCTTCGACCAGCATGTTCCGAAAGGCTACATCTATTTTGCCATGGCCTTCTCGGTTTTCATCGAAATGCTCAACATGCGGATGAGGAAAAACGGGAAAGCATCCGCAGATGGTAGAGACTTTCAAAAGGCGGAGACGAAGGATGTTGTTTAGCCGCATGGCCGAGGTTGTGGCGGGAAAAACCGTTATATCCGCAGATTTTCGCAGATTATTTAAGAAGGAAATGATACTCGTTTTTTGAGCTGGGGCGAGGCCGAAGTCGTGCCTGGGTAAAGAGGGTCTATCCGCAGATTTCGGGGATTTACGTAGATTATTTGGAGAAGGAATTGGTGTCCGTTTTTCGAACCGTGGCGGGATAATGGTGTTTTCACCGTAGACTGGTGGACCTTCGTGCGCGGGAGTGCCTTTATTTCCTTAAGATTTAATCCGTGAAAATCTGCGGAAATCTGCGAAATCTGCGGATATTATGCCTTTAAACCAACCCCTGGCAGCGTGCGCGCGGCAACCCAGAGCCTACAAAGGCCGTGGACCTTCGAAGATATTGAGCTTTTACTTTCTTTAAATCCGTAAAAATCTGCGGATATTATGCCTTTAAACCAACCCCTGGCAGCGTGCGTTCGGCAATCCAGAGCCGCTAAGGCCGTGGACCTTCGAAGATATTGAGCTTTTACTTTCTTTAAATCCGTAAAAATCTGCGGATATTATGCCTTTAAACCAGCCCCCGCAAGGTGCGCCCGGTAATGCTGAGGTGCATCGCTTGTTGTTATTTCACCTGCTTTCATCTGCGGATCGCTTTTACTCGCACCGCCGGTTTCTGCGCAGGGCTTCCAGGTCGCCGGCCCAACTGGGGAGGCGGAGCGCGTTCTGGCCGTGCCCGGTAATCGTGAAGTCACGGCTCTGTTCGCCCGTAACCGTCAGGCTTATTTCCCAGCGATCTTCGGGAAGGAACCTGCCCAGCCTTTCCGGCCATTCGATCAACGCCACCCCGCTTCCGAAAAGGCTTTCCTCCCAGGGGAGCGATTCGAGATCGTTCGGTCCCGAAATCCTGTACAAGTCGAGGTGATAGAGGTAGAGCCGGCCCGAGTATTCATTGATGATGGTAAATGTAGGGCTTGTGACCCTGATGCCGGGCGGAACACCGAGGCCCTGGGCGACCCCGCGCACGAAAAGGGTTTTGCCCGCGCCCAACTCACCCCGCAGCGCGACGACATCCCCGGGGGCGAGCAGCTTGCCAATGGTAACGCCCAGGTGGATCGTGCAGTCTTCGCTGGGGGAATGGAAATGCAGTGCATTCATACGACGTCTTCCTGAGAACCTTCCAGTGCTCCGATTGCCGTTGGGATCTCCTCCAGCATGTCCGTTGCCAGGAGTCCACGGCTGGCGACTCCGCGCATAACCCTGTCGGCTGCTTCTCCATGAACGTAGACGCCGAGGCACGCGGCTTTGAACGGTTCGATTCCCTGTGCGACGAAACCCGCAATGATGCCGGTCAGGGCATCCCCCATTCCGCCGCTTGCCATCGCCGGGTTTCCGGTGCTGTTTATGGCCAGCCTCCCGTCGGGTGCGGCGATGATGGTGCGGTGGCCTTTCAAGACCAGTACAGCGCCATTTTCACGGCTGAATTTTGCCGCAGTCTCCAGCCTGTCCTGCTGCACTTCGGGCACCGTGCAGTGGCAGAGCCGGGCCATCTCGCCCGGGTGGGGAGTCAGAATGGGTGTGGATGCCGCCTTCTGCAATATCCGGGGATCATCCGCTATTGCGGTCACCGCATCGGCATCGAGAACCAACGGGCAGGGTGCTTTCACGACCAGTTCCGTTACCAGCGCAACCGTCTCCGGGCCGGTTGAGATCCCGGGGCCCATCGCCAGGACCTGCTTGCCCTCAATGAAGCCGAGGATCTGCGGCAGAGCGGAAAGCGCCGGGGTCTGCTCTGCGGTTTCAGAGATCGGGAAAGTCATCGCCTCCGTCAACTTAACCTCGAGGATCGGGTTAAGGCTTTCGGGGATGAACAAAGTAACCAGGCCCGCTCCCGCCCGCGCCGCCCCGAGGCTTATGAGCGTTGCGGCGCCGGTTTTGCCGCGGGAACCTGACAGAACGCAGACGTGCCCCGCAGTTCCCTTGTGCGTGTCGGGCCGGCGCGGTTCCAGCCATGGGGAGAGGAAATCCTCCGTCAGCCAGTGGCGGCGGATGCCCGCCGCGCGGGCCAGTTCGGGCGGGATTCCGATATCGATCACCCGTACTTCGCCTACCAGTTCGTTCCCCGGTTCGAGGACGTGGCCGATTTTGAGAAAACCGAAGGTGGCCGTGGCATCCGCCCGTATTGCAGTCCCGAGCGGCTTCCCGGTGCTCGCGTCCAGTCCCGAGGGTATATCCACCGCCAGCACCGTCGCCCGCAGGCCGTTTATCCTTTCGATAATTTTGCGGTAAAGCCCCCGGACTTCGGTCTTCAGCCCCGTGCCGAGAATGGCGTCGATGACGACGTCACAGTCTTCCATCTGGCGCCACTGTGCCTCGAAGTCTCCGGCTTCGTCCCAGATGTGGACCGGAACTCCGATCTTCCGGATTATGCGGAAATTGGTGAGCGCATCGCCCGAAAGTTTTTCCGGGGGGCGAAGACAGACAACCCGGACCACTGCTCCCCGGTTGTGGAAAATCCGGGCCAGCACGAAACCGTCCCCGCCGTTGTTCCCCCCGCCTGCGACGACGACGATACTGCGCTCGGGAAGATCGGGCACAACTTCGAGAAAAAAAGCGGCGGCGCCCCGGGCGGCATTTTCCATGAGCACCATCCCGGGAATCCCGATCCCGTTGATTGTCTGTTGATCGAATGCGGCCATCTCTTGAGCAGTCAGGACCAGCATTGCGACTCCTCCTTCGCCAGGTGAAATTTCACGGCCTCCGGGCCGGGCGGATTTATCTCTGCCCCGGCGGGCTTTTACGCCGGGAAGGGGATGCTTAAGTTTCGATCTTCCCGGGGCCGGACATGCCGATTTTCTTTAAAGGAGCCTGGAATTGGGTTCGCTATGGACAACCCAGACAGAAACAATAGCACAGAAACGGTTTAAACGCACAGGGGTGCGTAAAGAAATGGTCATAGTCCTGGTAATTGTACCTATTGTCACAAAGTTTCGACAGCCTCCCCCTTGCGTAGCTGCATGCACACGTCTTAGAAGAAAAGAACGGTTCATCACAAAGAAAAAAATGGGTTTTTATGCGGGTCTTATCGGTTAAAATAACCGGAATCCGGGCTAAGCTTGCGAAATGTAAACAATTTATAAAATCGCTGGGTGATGTGATATCTGCTTGGATGTTTGTGCAGATTGAGTTATATTTCCGCCGCTATTTTGTGCATCATTTTATCGCTCCCTCGATTTGTTCCGCGCATTCGGTTTGCACGTGTAGCATTGTTTCGCTCAGATCCCTGTTTTTAAAATCAGGACAGATCAGTCCCGTGTAACACACAACCGAGGAGAACGGCTTGATCTCCCAATCGCTTCTGACCGACTATTTGGCTATAGCCCTGTATATGGTGGCCGGGCTTGCATTCGCGGTAATCCCACTCGTTATTTCGCGCCTGATCGTCAGGCGCAGCCAGGGTCCCCAGCGGGCCGAGACCTATGAAAGCGGCATGGAGACCATCGGGAGCGCCTGGATACAGTTCACGGTTGCCTACTACATCTACGCCCTCATCTTCCTCGCCTTCGACGTCGACGTGCTCTACCTGTTCCCGGTTGCGCTCGCCTACGGCAAGTACGCGTTCCGGGATCTCATCGAAGTTGTTATCTTCGTTGGTATTTTATCGCTGGCAATCGTTTATGCCTGGCGCAAAGGAGTATTTGAATGGAACAGAAGGTGAGAGACAGAGAGCCGTGCGAACCTGTCATCAAGTTCGCACTCCTCGATGATCTTTTGAACCTGGCGCGGGCCAATTCGCTCTGGCCCATGACTTTCGGCCTTGCCTGTTGCGCTATCGAGATGATGGCGGCAGGGGCGTCCCGGTTCGACCTGGACCGGTTCGGAGCGGGTGTATTCCGGCCGTCTCCGCGTCAGTCCGACGTCATGATTGTAGCCGGAACGATTTCAAAGAAGATGGCTCCGGCGATCCAGATGCTCTGGGACCAGATGCCCAACCCCAAGTGGTGCATCGCGATGGGTAACTGCGCCATATCCGGCGGGCCGTTCGAGTACGAGGGACAGTATGCGATCGTCCCAGGAGCGCACCATATCGTACCTGTTGACATCGTCATTCCCGGATGCCCCCCGCGGCCGGAAGCTCTCATCCAGGGCCTGCTTGCCCTGGGAGACAAGATAACTCGCGGCGAAAACCGGAACGTGCTGCGCCGGTTCCGGCGGACAGGGGAGAAGAGCTGAGATGAAGCTGGACGATATCGAAAAGTTTTTGCGCGGGAAGTTTCCCGAAGCCCCTTTCCAGGTGGATGAGACCCGCAGGTCGGGAGTGCGGTGGTCCATAACGATTCCCGTTTCCGGGTTGCCGGATGCGGCGAAGGCGTTCGACGACGAAAAGTTCTTTCTGGACACCGTCACGGCCCTGGACTTTCAGGATACCTTAGAACTGGTATACCACTTCAACTGCTACGAGCCCGATTCCAGGGTGGCCTTGCGCGTGCTGGTCGGCCACGACCAGAGCGCTCCCTCCATCGTGGAAATCTTTCGCGGGGCAGGCTGGCTGGAGCGTGAAGTGCACGACTTTTTCGGGATCGAATTTTCAGGAAATCCGGACCTGAGGCCGCTTCTCCTGCCCGAGGACGCGGACTATCACCCTCTCAGGAAGACTTTCGGTAAAACGGGAACTTACCTGAAACGAGAAGAAATCTATGGCTAGGCAGCTGCAGGAAATGGACAAAAGACGCATCTATACTCTCAATCTCGGCCCGCAGCATCCCAGTACCCACGGCGTGCTCAGGGTCGTGCTCGACCTGGACGGCGAGTTTATAGTTAAGGCCGACCCGGTCATCGGATACGGTCATCGCGGTCATGAAAAAATGGGGGAAAACCGGCTCTACAGGCAGTTTCTCCCGAATACGAGCCGCATGGACTACCTTGCCGGGATGATCTACAACCACGGGTTTGCACTCGCCGTTGAAAAGTTCGCCGGCATCGAGGTGCCCGAGCGTGCCCGCTACATACGCGTCATCGCCTCCGAACTGAACCGCATATCGAGCCACCTGCTCTGGTTCGGAACCTACCTGATGGACCTGGGCGGTTTCACTCCCTTTCTGTACGCCTTCGACGATCGCGAACAGATCCTCGACATCCTCGACTGGGTGAGCGGATCGAGGCTTACCTATTCTTACTGCAGGTTCGGCGGAGTCACCCGGGATATCGATTCGAAGTTCATCGAAATGACCCGGGCCTTCCTGAAAAGAATGGAAGGGCGCTGGGCAGACTATGACAACCTTGTCACGAAGAATATCATTTTCATCAAACGCACCCGGGATGTGGGGATTATCGATCAGGAACTGGCGCGCCAGTACGGCGTAACCGGCCCCAACCTGCGTGCCTGCGGAATCCCCTACGACGTGCGCAGGGCCGAACCGTACGAAGTCTACGACCGGTTCGATTTCGAAATTCCCACGGGAGCGAAAGGCGACGCCCTCGACCGGTACCTGGTCAGGTTCCAGGAGATGCGGCAGAGCTGCCGGATCATCGAACAGGCGCTCGATCAACTTCCCTCCGGGCCCTGGCAGACCGAAAAGGTGGCGCAGAAAATCAAGCCGCCCAAGGGCGACATCTATTTCGCTTTCGAGAGCGCGCGGGGGCTTGCCGGCTACTACCTGGTAAGCGACGGTGGAACGAACCCGTACCGCTGCCATATCCGGGTTCCTAGCCTTGGAAACCTGGACGTGCTCAAGGAAGTGATGATCGATACGCTCGTTGCAGATGCCATTTCCATTCTCGGCAGCGTTGACCTGGTTATCCCGGAGATCGACAGATAAGAGGATTGAGAGGACACGACATTGTTTGAAGGCACTTTAGAATCGGACTGGTTCAGAATAATCATCGGGCTTTTCATCGTCCTGGGGTTCTCGCAGCTGAACGCCCTTTTCCTGGTGTGGCTCGAACGCAAAGTGGCCGGACACATCCAGCTTCGGCCCGGCCCCATGGAAGTCGGCCCCCACGGACTGCTGCAGACGATAGCCGACGGCATAAAGCTGGTAGCCAAGGAATTCATCATTCCGGCCAAGGCCGACCCCAAGCTCTTTTTGCTCGGTCCGGTCCTGGTGTTCATGCCGGTGCTGGTGGGGTTCCTGGTCCTGCCCTTCAGCCAAAACCTGATCATCCGCGACATGAACGTCGGGGTGCTGCTGATCTTCTCTTTTTCGACCCTTACCGTCCTTGCCATTCTCGCGGGCGGGTGGGCTTCGAACAACAAGTACGCCCTGCTTGGAGCAATCCGGTCCGTCGCCCAGAACATCGCCTATGAAATCCCGCTTCTCCTGGCGATGATCAGCGTCGTGCTGATGGTAAATTCACTGAGCTTCTCCGATATCGTGAACGCGCAGCACAGGGTCTGGTTCATCTTTCTCCAGCCGATCGCCGGCCTGATCTACCTGATAAGCGCGACGGCGGAGACCAACCGCGCCCCCTTCGACATCCCCGAGGCCGAATCGGAACTCGTGGCCGGTTTCCATACGGAGTACGGCGGGATGGGTTTCGGGCTGTTCTTCCTTGCCGAGTATACGAATATGTTCATCGTCTGCGCCGTTGCGACCAGCATCTTTTTCGGCGGATGGCAGGGACCTTTCGGTTTCAGCTTTGGCATTCCCGGCCTGATCTGGTTCCTGTTCAAAACATATGTGCTGATTTTCGTGATCATGTGGGTGCGTTGGACCTTTCCCCGCGTCCGGTTCGACCAGCTGATGAACTTCTCGTGGAAGTTCATGATCCCGGTCAGCCTGGCAAACCTGGTGGTCACGGCTATTGTCGTGAAATTATTGTAATAAGGGAGCAAAGCGCAATGAGCTACCTGAAAGAAATCTATCAAGGCGGACGGAGCCTGGTCGAGGGGATGATCGTCACCTTCCGGCGCCTGTTTCATCCGCTGGTAACCGTTCAGTATCCGCGGAAGCATATCGAAATTTCCCCCGCTTACAGGGGGCATATCGAACTCAAGGTTTTCGAGGACTCGGGAACGCACAAATGCATCGCATGCCTGAGCTGCGAGCGCATGTGCCCGAGCGGTGTGATCAAGGTAAAGGGCGAAAAGACTCAGCCCAAGGGACCCAAGGTCCCCAGTTCCTATGTGATCGATTTCAGCAAGTGCAGCCTGTGCGGCCTGTGCGTGGAAAGCTGTCCGACCGGGACTCTTCAGTATTCGAAGGAATATCAGCTTGTGGGCGAAAACAGCAACGACTGCCTGATAGACCTTCTGGCTCGGTTTCAGAAGCAGTTGGAAGCGCAGAAGGGCGACGAGAAGATTGCCGCCTGATCGGCGCGGGCGCGAAGGGGGCTTTTGCGGTCCCTTGGTGAATAAAATCCATTTCGGCAAGCTGCTAAAAGAGGACTGCGGTTTCGGCAGCGTGCCTGGCGAAGGAATGCAATGGACAGTGCTTCGAGCTTGACCGCTATCGGGCAGGCGGCCTTCTGGGTAACGATCGGGTTTACCGTCGCGGGCGCCGCGATTGCGGTATTTCCGCGAAATATCCTTTACAACGTGCTTGGCCTCGCCCTGGCCTTGACCGGGATTGCCGGACTCTATCTTTTCCTCGGCAGTTTCTTTATCGCGCTCATGCAGTTGCTCATCTACGTCGGGGCCATCTGCATCGCCATCGTGTTCGCGATCATGCTCTCGCGGCCGCTGCACCTCGAAGTCCCGAAGCGGGCGACCCCGAAGGTCGGGCTTGCGCTGGCGGCGGGCGCCGTTTTCTTCGTGGCAGTGACCAGCATCGCCCTGCGGTCGAACTGGACGCCCGCGGCGGAGCGCAGCACGGACTGGTCGGTGGAGACCATCGGGCACATGCTTCTCACCCGGTACGAGATGGCGTTCGAAGTGATCTCGCTCGTGCTCCTGATAGCCATCATCGGTGCGGTGGTTACTGCGGGGTTTAGCAGGAGGCTGGGATCATGAACAATCTCAACATTTACCTGATGCTTTCGGGCCTGCTCTTTTCCATGGGCCTGATCGGGGTTCTCCAGCGCCGCAACCTCATCGGCATGCTCATCTCCATCGAGCTGATGCTCAACGCGGCCAATCTCAACTTCATGGCATTCAATCGATTCCTGACGCCCGAGCCTTATGTCGGACAGATCATAGCCCTTGTTGTCATGGGCCTTGCCGCGGCCGAAGCCGCAATCGGCCTGAGCATCATCCTGGCCCTGTTCCGAAAAATGCACTCGATCAATATCGAGCGGGCACAGAAGCTGAAAGGATAAACGTCCATGGACATGCTTTTCAGAGATCCCGTACTTCTTGCGACCATCCTCGGCACCAGCCTGCCGTTTCTGTCCATGGCGATCATCCTCATCTTTACACGGCATGACCCGAAACTCTCCAGCACCATTTCGGTTTCGGCCATAGGGGTCGCCCTGGTCTGCGCCCTTACGCTCCTCGTAAAGCTCCACGGAGCGGGTCCGATCCGGTACGAAACCCTCTGGTTCAGCTCCGGGAACATGGCGATCACCTTCGGGTACTACCTGGATTCGCTAAGCCTCCTCATGCTGACCATCGTGGCGGTGATCGCTTCCCTCGTGCAGCTCTACTCGCTCGGCTACATGGCCGGCGACCCGGGCTTCAGCCGGTACTACGCGTTCCAGTCCCTGTTTGCCTGGGCGATGATGAACATGGTGATCGCGGGCAGCATGCTCCAGCTCTTCGTCTTCTGGGAACTGGTTGGGCTGGCGTCTTACCTGTTAATCGGCTTCTACTATGAAAAATGGAGTGCGTCGCAGGCCGGCAAGAAGGCTTTCGTCATGACCAGGGTGGGGGACGTGGGATTCTTCCTCGGCCTCATCATCCTGCTGATCGGCTTCGGCAACCTGGGGATTCCCGACCTGAACACGGCCGCGAGCACCCATGCCATTTCCGGGCAGCTGTTAACCGTTTCGGCCCTGCTGATTTTCTGCGGCGTAGTGGGCAAGAGCGCCCAGTTCCCGCTGCTCACGTGGTTGCCCGACGCCATGGAAGGCCCGACCCCGGTCAGCGCCCTGCTGCATTCGGCCACCATGGTCGCGGCCGGCGTATATGTCTTCGGCAGGCTCTTCCCCTTCTTCTCCGGTTCGCCCGATGCGATGACCATAGCGCTCGCAATCGGCACGATCACCATGCTCCTGGCATCCACCATGGCGATGGTGACCTACGATCTGAAACAGGTCTGGGCCTATTCGACCATCAGCCAGCTCGGCATGATGGTGATGGCCCTTGCCGCCGGGGGATACTTTTCGGGCGTGTTCCACCTGACGACCCACGCCGGGTTCAAGGCGCTGCTCTTCCTGTGCTCCGGCATTTTTATCCACGAATACCACACGAACGATATGCGCGTGATCGGGAAACAGGGAGGCCGCAGGCTCACTATCCCGATGGTGTGCATCACAGTGGGCGCCCTGGCCCTCTCCGGCGTTTTCCCCTTCTCCGGTTTTTTCAGCAAGGAAGCCATCCTCGGCGACCTCGCCGCGCAGCCGAGCAAAATATGGCTGGCGGCGGGCCTTTTCGGGGCTTTTCTCACCGCCTATTACAGCTTCCGGCTGATCTTCTTCCTCCTGTTCCCCAAAGGCGGGATCGAGCAGAAACACCCGGTGGACGAAATGGACGCCCACGTCCTGCATGAACACGCCGAAGAGCATCACGGCAGGACCTTCTGGGCAATGGCGGTGCCGGTCATGATCCTTGCCGGCGTGACCCTCGTCCTGGGCTTTTTCGAGCACCCGCTGGAAACCTTCATCATGGGGCACGGCCCGTCCGCGCACACTGCGGCAGCCGTCCAACACGTGGCCGAACACGCCGCGGCGGCGGATACCGGCGGGCATGAGGTGCTGCTCATCCTGGGAGTCTCGGCGGGCCTTCTCGGTATCCTTCTCGCCTGGTTCGAATTCGGGCGGAAGGGCTCGAGCAGGACCGGCTTTCTCAGCCACTTCCCGGCCATATGGAATCTTTTCAATTACCGCTGGTACATGGACGCCTTCCTGAGAAAGGCGCTGGACAACTGCATCTATGCCGGACTGACCAGGCTGTTTGCAAAAAACGACCGGACCATCATAGACGGCGGTATCGACGGTATCTGCTTCTTCACGGAAGCGGGCGGGCGGGTATTCAGCTTCCTGCAGTCCGGAATGCTGCAGTACAACCTGCTCATCATGGCCCTGGCGGCCGGGTTGGCTATCATCTGTTTCCTGGTCTGATGCATACACAGCAAAACGTTCACAAATCGTAAAGGTATCCAATGACTTCAATGGAAATGGCCGGTTTTCCGATCCTGACGGCAATACTCATGTCGACGGTTCTCGGGTTGCTCTCCATCCTGTTTATCCCGGCGGAGAAAACAAAACTGATAAAACAGGTGAGCCTCGGCTGGGCGACGGTCGGGCTAGTCCTTTGCGTTTGGCTCTACTTCGCCTTCGACTGGCACAAGGGCGGGCTCCAGTTCGCGGAACGGATCCTCTGGGTCAAAAGCCTCGGCATCTACTGGTTCAACGCCGTTGACGGTCTCAACGTGCCCATGCTGCTCCTGACGGCCGTCGTGCTGTTTACGGCGGTCTGGACGATGTGGGAGCTGGAATACCGCGTAAAAGAATTCTTTGCCCTCATCTACCTGCTCGTTGCGGGCGTCTACGGCGTCTTCATGTCGATGGATCTTTTCTGGATCTTCGTCTGGTACGACGTTTCGCTCTTCCCAATGTATCCCTTAATCGCAATCTGGGGCAGCACGCGGAAAGAGTACGGCGCAATGAAGCTGACCCTCTACCTGCTTGCCGGAAGCGCGCTCATCCTTCCCGCCATCCTCTACCTCTGGGTGCAGGGCGGGGCGCACACCTTCGACCTGTTCGAACTGCAGAGGATCGGGTTCAATTCCTTCGACCAGAAGCTGACCTTCCTGATGCTCTACCTCGGTTTCGGCATCCTCGCCGCGGTCTGGCCGTTCCATACATGGTCGCCCGTCGGCCACGTTGCGGCTCCGACGGCGGTGAGCATGATCCACGCGGGCGTTCTCATGAAGCTCGGTGCGTACGGCATTCTGCGTATCGCCATGACCCTGTGTCCGGAAGGGCTTGCGTACTGGTCCAACCTGATGGCGCTGCTTGCATGCATCGGCATCGTATACGGAGCGCTGGTCGGCCTGGCGCAGACGGATTTGAAATACGTCATCGGCTACTCGAGCGTTTCCCACATGGGAATGGTCGGCCTCGGGCTTGCCACAATGACGGTGAGCGGCATTAACGGCGCGGTCTTCCAGATGTTTGCCCACGGCGTCATGACGGCCCTGTTCTTCTCGTCGGTCGGCTACATCTACGATCGCACCCACACGAAGCTGATTCCCGAACTTGGCGGCCTCTCGAAAACCATGCCTGTTGCCTCGGCCTTCTTCATCATTGCGGCCCTGGCCGGCATCGGCGTTCCGCTCATGGCCAGCTTCTGGGCGGAACTGCTGGTCTTCATCGCGGCGGTGTCCAAATTCCCCGTCGGCGGCATTGCGGCCATGGTGGGCCTTATCATAAGCGCCCTGTTCATGTTGCGCGTCGTGCAGAGGACCTTCTACGGTGAGAAGAACGTAAGGTGGGAACACATCCCGGATGTCAACGGATTCATGGCAGTACCGAGGATAATCCTGGTGAGCGTAATCATCTTCTTCGGGCTGTTCCCGAGCTTTATGCTCAATATTATCCAGAGCGCCGTCGTGCCTTTCGTGAAGGGATTTTAGTAGGTTCGTAAACTTGGTTTGAACGGCGCAATAACGTTCGTCATCCCCGAGCGGGCCCGAATCCAGCTGTTTTTCAGAGGCTGAAACCACTGGACCCCTCACGCGAGTTCGCGTGATTTCGCCGGGGCGACGATTCAACGCTACCTGCCGGAGGCGAGGTAAACGGAAACGAGATGACAGACTTTTTCCTTTTCATCCCCGAGTTGTATTTCATTCTGGTTGCACTGATTTTCTTCATTTTTTCCCTGAAGAAAACGGTCGCTCCCGGTGCGCTCCACAGGTGGGCGCTCGCCCTTGCGGGCATCGGACTGCTCGTCACTGTGGCCGCGTCGCGCCAGCAGGGAATGCTCTTCTTCGACTGCTACCGCGTCGACCTGTTCAGCCAGGTATTCAAGTTCCTGCTGGTGTTGGGCACCTTCTGGGTGATCTTTTCGTCCAGCGAACTCAAAGGCATCGATGCGAGGCAGCACGCGGAATTCTATCTTTTCGTCTTCGTCTGCACCCTGGCGATGATGATGCTCGTCAGCTCGGTCGAACTCCTGACCATCTACGTCGCCATCGAGCTTTCCTCCTATTCGCTCTACCTGCTCGTGCCCATGCGCCGGAACGCTGACGAATACGTCGAAACGGGCATCAAGTACTTCATGATCGGCGTGACCGCATCCGCCCTGATGCTCTTCGGCATCAGCCTGCTCTTCGGTGTCACGCACACCACCTATGTCACCCAGCTCGTACAGGTCCTGCCGGGCGTCATCGGCCAGCCCGCGGCCATAGTCGGCCTCTTGCTGGCGCTTTCCGGGTTCTTCTTCAAACTGGCCCTGTTCCCGTTCCATATCTGGGCGCCCGACGTGTACCAGGGGGCAGCCAACCAGGTCACGGCCTACATCGCGACCGCGTCGAAGATGGCCGCCGCCGCGATGATCATCCGCTTCGCCGGCCTTTCCGCCGGCGCAAGCCCCGGGCTGGTCAAGCTCCTCATCGTGCTCTCGATCGCTTCTATGACCTTCGGAAACCTCGTCGCACTCATCCAGAAAGACATCAAGAGGCTTCTGGCCTACTCGAGCATCGCCCACGCCGGCTACATCCTGATCGGTATCCTCTCTCTTTCCGACAGGGGCTATGCCAGTGCGATCTACTACGCCATGGCCTACCTGGTGATGAATTACGCCTGTTTCATGGTCATCATGAAGATAGCCGACGACGGCCATAACCTGCAGATAAAGGAACTGGCGGGCCTTCACAAAAGATCGCCCCTGCTGGCGATGACCCTCATGCTCGGTCTTTTCGGCCTGGCGGGAATCCCGCCCACAGCCGGCTTTACCGGTAAATTCCTCGTGTTTGCCGCAGCCCTGGAAAAAGGCTACCTTTTCCTCATCATCATCGGTATGATAAACGCCACGATCTCGCTCTATTACTATCTGATCGTGATAAAGGCCGCGTACCTGCTCAAACCCGTGACCCCCTATCCCGACATCCGCGTCGATTCCTGGACGCGGTACCTGAGCATTGCGCTGGTGATCATAATGATCTACCTGGGAATCTTCCCGGACCAGTTCGTGTCGCTTACCGAAGCGGCGGCAAGGACGCTTTTTTAAAGGCAAATTGGAAGGGCTGAAAAGCGCGGGGAAATGATTTCCCCGCACCCCTCAAATGAGGGGGTGTGGGGGCCGAGGGTCCCCACGCTTGGTGGTTTTCATCGCTTTAATGTTGGATGATATGCAAAAACTGCAAAAAAGCCGGCTGATGCCGGCTTTCCTTTTGGTTCTGCTGCTTGTTCTGGGTCAGGCCGTTCCGGTCCTGGCGGAGCGGTGGTCGTTCGCGGTCACCTCCGACAGCCGGCATGAATTTGCCGATTACCGGCCGGTGCTCGAACAGATAAAGTCGAACAAGCCCTCAGATCCCCGGTTTCCCCCCGCGGAATTCATGGCGGCGATTGGCGATCTCGACCCGGTAGCCGAAAACGTTCGCCTGTTCAGGGAAGTTTTCGGGCGGCATTTCCCTTACGTGCCGGTACGGGGAAATCACGAAATGCCCGTGGATGTGCGCTACATCCTGGACAAGCTCCTGCCTTCGCTCTCCTCGCCGAAGCATCCGGTTGTTTCATTCGATAAGGCCAGCGTCACTTACCATTGGGACTGGAAAAATATCCGGTTCATCGCCATCGACGATTATGCACCCTATGCGAGAAGTCTCCGTGACGCCGCGTTCCTGGAATGGGTGGAAAAGGCGATCGTGTCGGCGAAGAAAGCCGATCACGTCTTCCTGGCCTTTCACGAACCGTACGTCCCGGACTGGTCCGGCGCCGATCCTTTCTGGAGCATGCTGCTCAGGCACAGCGATAAGGTGCGCGCGGTCTTTTGCGCCCACACCCATATTCACACCCGGCGGTACTTCCCGGATAATCGCGGCGGAGGTGTGTATCTCGTCAATTCGGGAACGAGCGGGCAGCGCGGCCACAGCGACGGCCGTCTGACCATCGTCGAGGTTTCGGTCGATAAGAAGGATGTCCTGTTCCGGAGTATCCGGGCGCCCCAGGGGACCAGGATCTTCAAGGCAACCGATCACTGGAAGGCTTCTACTCCGGGAGAATAAATCAAATTCCCCTATATCAATCCCCAATCCTATTCATCTCAAATACAGAAAGAAGAGGGGAGCCGTTAAGGGAAATCCTGCCGCAAAATAATGCTACATTCCTGACGATATTCAATCGTATCCGCTACTTGGGCTTTCTGGAGCCAGCCGTGTATGTACGACAGTATTTGCCGCGTACATAGGTTTAGCCGTGAGATTACTCTATTCGCCGTATTTCAGCAGTTGTCTTCCAATGATATTACAACAACACTGAAAACCATATACGCCTGTAGCTCTCATCAGGGTGCGGCAATATAAATGAGTATTCCTGCGAAGATGAATATCTTCCGGTCTGGATACTCAAATGAGAGCAAGCCCGATGGCTATCCACGCGTCATTTTCTTTACCCGGCTTACCGCCTCGATCCTTCCCTATTCAACCAATGGAGAACCGCAATGGCAGAGTATTTTCCTTTCTTCTTAGTCTTTGGAATCATCACGGCTTTGCTGGTTATTTACAGTTCTTGCGTAGCAGGGAGAAATAAAGACCACGAAGTCGCCTGGCTAAAACGGAGCCGCAGGATACGCATGCCTGAAGACGCTTTCCACATGCCGGCTCACGATCTCCAGCTCTGCGTTTCGTGCGAATGCGTCCACCTTGCGGATATGTGCCCAAGGTGCGGCAGCGAGGTGGTGCTGCCGTTGAGCAGGGTAGTGAAGTCGACCCGGGGATTCGAATTTCCCATCAAGAAGGACGAAAAGCCCGACAACGTTATTCAGCTCCCGCTGGCCAAGCCTGGGGGCATGTTGTCTTAGGGTATTGTCAGGGGTGGCGGTATGGAATGGCATCCCGCACATGCGGGACCGGCTGGTCACGCGGTGCGCGGGAGCAGGGTGTGCAGGGGATGGCGCCGAGGGCGCCATCCCCTCGTGCTTTTAGCATCGAGGCTGAAAGCCTCTCAGATTGAGTACAAACTCTAAACTCTCGTGATCGTCATTCCGGCGAAATCACGCGTTTCGCGTGAGGAACCCAGTGTTTTCAAGCACTTCTGGCCTCCGATGCCTGCCCCGGACCTGATCCGGGGTTCGTCGGGGCGACGGATTGGGGGTTTTTTCAACAGTCTGCAAGGCTGAAAGCCTCTCCCACATTGATACATGATTTCTTGCCGGCGATCGAATCATTTGCTGCCAGGTTGCCGGCCATGGGGTAATGCAGGAACCCGGGGTTCCATCCGATCACACACGAATCACGTAATTATCCTTCCTCGGCGCCGGCTTGGGAGGTTCGCCGTCGGGGTAGCCAAGGATGCAGGAGCCCACGCCGATGTAATCCCCGGTAACGCCCCATTTCTTCAGAAGCGCTTTGCCTTCCTCGGATTCGAACATCTGCCTTTCCCTGTATTCAACGGATCCGGCTGCACGTTCCTCTCCTCACCCTCAAAGGTAGGGGCTGACAGACACGTGTAGAACCAAAAATTGCGAATTGAGCAAAAGGAAAGTGCTCGGCACTAAAAGAGCCTGGTGCTTTCTGGCATCTTAGTCTATAGTGCCGCTGCAAAGGAGAAGGCCGATGTGCGACAATCAGACATATACATTCATCGACCTCTTTGCCGGCTGTGGTGGATTGAGCCTCGGTCTGTTCCGGGCCGGTTGGAAAGGTCTGTTTGGAATTGAGAAGGACTCGTTTGCATTCGAAAGCCTGTCATCAAATTTCCTGGGCGAAAACTCACGGTTCAGGTACTCTTGGCCTTCTTGGCTGGCAAAAGCACCCGCCAGTATAGATGCCTTTTTGTCGGCACACCGGCTAAAATTGGCTACCCTCGATCCTCCTTTGGACCTGCTAGTAGGAGGACCCCCCTGCCAAGGCTTTTCCAGTGCTGGACGACGGGATCCGCGTGACCCGCGGAACCAGTTGCTTTCTCTATACCTTGAAGCTGTCGAGATCCTTCGTCCGCGGTTCATTATGGTCGAGAATGTGCGTGGCATTACGGTCGACTTTGCTGAAGAAAGCAACCCATCGTCAAAGGTAAATTATTCCATTGAACTACTCTCAGCATTGTCGAAGGAATACCAGGTCTGGAGCGCTGTCCTTGATGCATCCGATTTTGGGGTGCCGCAAGCTCGCACCCGCTTTTTTGTGGTGGCGCAGCGGAAGGATATTGATGTTAGATGGCATCCATTCGAAGAACTCAAGGAAAACAGGTCAGCTTATTTAAGGCAAAAAGGCTTGTTTGGGTACACAACTTCCAGGGCTGCTTTGTCTGATTTGGAAGTGGAGCGTAACGGAAGTATCAGAAGCCGTGATAGCGCTGGATTTCAAGAAATAGCCTATATCTCGCCTCTAACTCATTTCCAGAAGCTGATGCGCGATGGTGTGACTGAGGCTCCTCCAGACACCCGTCTGGCCCGCCATAGGCCAGAAATCGTTGACCGCTTTAAGCAGATCATCGAGCTCTGCCATCAAAACGGGCACTTAAATACATCTCTGCGAAAAGGTGATAGAGAGCATTTCGGCCTCCGAAAACGGGCAACACGAGTATTGGATCCGGATCGCCCTGCGCCAACCATTACAGGCATGCCGGATGACCTTTTGCACTATTCTGAGCCACGCGCTCTAACGGTAAGGGAAAATGCGCGCCTCCAGAGCTTCCCGGACTGGTTTCTCTTCAAGGGGAAGTATACCACAGGCGGGCATTTGCGGCGTAAAGAAGTCCCCCGATTTACACAAGTCGCAAATGCAGTGCCGCCTTTGATAGCCGAGGCTTTAGGCGGAGTAATCTTGTGCCAAGCCAAGCGAGTTGATGCTATCACTGCAGAAAGTTATTCATTGCGGAACTCACCCCAGAACTAGAAAGGTTTTTCAGTAGCTCCTTAAAAACTATTCGATAATCCAAGAGGTTGCAACGGATTTCTTTCATTGTTGCTGAAGTGATTGATGCCCCATCACTACCTTCAAAAAACATTGTCCCGTTGTTGCGAACCAGACGTGCATGCGCGAGTTTATTGCGCATCGGGATGATTGCGGACTGATATGCGACTAACTTTTCTCGTTCTTCCTTTAATCCATCAAACTGTCCTAAAAGCCTGATAAGGAAACGCAACTTGTGGTCAGCAGTTAACAAGCGATCACTTAAAAGATCTTCAATTAATTCTTTCTCCAGCGCAGCTTCAATACCTTTTCCGATCTCCTTGGCATTATCAGTAAGACGAACCTGAGTTTGTCTAAGAAATTTCGCTTGACCTTCGGAATCACTTGCATTATGAATTGCCAGCAGACAATCATGCACTGTGATATCAATTTCTGCTGTTGCCCCCATGACTATACCGCGCATCTGATCAAGATCGATCACCTTTTTGACTAGCATCTCAAAAACACCCACCACCGTGTCAACCAGATCCTCGCGGCTGGAGCAGTACACACCCTCTATACCCTGCTTGTAGGCAAGCTCCCTGAGTTCAACACTGCTTTTTGCAGAATAGAACACGATATCTCGGTATTGTAGGCTCCTTCTTATTGCTTTGAGCGCGGAATCCCCCTGAGGACCACCACCAAGGTTGTAATCAACAAGGACTAAGTCAACTTCATCCTGGAACACGCCTTCTTGAAGGATAGATAGCGAATCCTCAACATTCTTGGCAGGCCGTGGTTTTAGCTCAAAGCCCTCACCTCGGAGTCTACGAGCAATTCCATCAGAAATGCCTTTGATATAATCGGGCTGGTCATCAATCCATAATACATTGAAGTCTAACCTCACCTCTTTGCCACCTCCACAATGAATGCAGCACCCTTGCCTGCGGAATTATCGATGCGTACGCTGCCACCCATTTCGCCCAGGACGTGACGCACATGGTATAGGCCTAGGCCTGAGCCATCGGTAGTTGTAAATCCTTTTTCGAACAATCTTTCGACATCAACCTCTGGCGAGATGCCACGCCCGTCGTCTCGAACATCCATCCTCAATGTGCCCCGTTGCCCCTTCGGTTGCGTCAATGTAAATCGGATTGCAGATGCTCTAGCCTTCCTGGCATTGCTAATGAAATTATCAATCACAACAGAGATGTCGATTGGTTTAAAGGATCGGTAGAAGCCCGGATGTTCATTGGTTACCTCTATTCCCAGGCCCGGAGGTGAGAATTCACAAGCTACCCTTTCGATGTAATCGACAACAAATTGGGCAAGGTCCGTCTGAATTGCCTCTGATTCAAGGCGAAAATTCGCTTTTGTTGCAAACTTTGAGATTGCCTTGATTTTTTTGTTTAAAAAAGAAATCTGTTCCATTGCTGAGAGTACTTGGCTCGACGGTATCAAGTCGCGGCCATCCATGCCCGCTATGAAATTCTCCAACTGCAACTCCATGTCGACAGAATATATAGTAATTTGGTGATGCATATTGAGAATGGTATCAGTGTCAAGGCTACTTATAGAGCGAAGGAAGAGGTTTAGTTGCTTTTCTTGCTGCAGCTTTGCCTCTGTCCTGGCTGCAGTCATCTCGGCGGCCACTGCGCGTTGTTGCGCTATTTCCTTGGCCTCACGTTCCAAATCGGCAACTCGTCTTGCGTCGGCTTCGGATTTTTTTAGTTCGTCAAAACGTCTCTCAGCTTCTTCAATGCTGGAGAGTAGAGCCCTATCCTCGACCTTTTCTGCTATCCTACGTAGGCTGACCAAAGATTGTTCGAACTGCGCGCTCCGCTCATTAAGTAAACCGATTAGGTTGTGGCTGTATTCAAGGAGTTGGATGTCCTCATTGTCCACAAGCGAAGCGACGGCAGCTGAAACTCGGGCGCGCCCAGTGTCTGTCATAAGTCGCGAGAGGTCGCTTGCATCTGCTTCACCCTTGTCCGCCCATGAGACTGGGACCACATATCTCTCAAGCCTTTTGAGGCAAATTTCGCGAAAACACTTCCGCATCTCTCCTACCGCAAGAGTGTCGATGAGCCCCTGGTTGCGGCTTGAGGCTTCCTGAAAATCCGCATCATTTCCGGAAACATCAATTCGGCCAATGACATCACGGGTGCCTAGGAATCGCGCATAACCCTGTTGCTTTCTCCGGTCTATCCCAAACCAATCAGTCCCTTCTTCGCCAATCGGGTAGACGCGAAAGTCATTGCGAAACAGGAAGACCGATCCGAACTGGACAGATGGAAGGCCGACTCGAGCTGCAAATGTTTGTTTTGCAGATCGGTTTAGGTAATATAGTTCACAACGAAACCCTGAGTAGCGAAGTAACGGATATTTATTTGCCTCACTGATCCGGTAGACTTGTTCTCCCCGGTCAACTAATTTAGATTCAATGAAATTCAAGTTCCCATCAAATCGTACTTCCAAAAATGTAGTCTTGGACCTCAGATCGGAAAAAATGAAATTCCCGACATCGCCATTGACGATGTCTCTAGGGCTCACTCGCTTTGCTTCCGCATCACGCCACGCTTTCTCATCTATTTCTCGCTCTCTTGGGGCAGTAACGGTAATTCGAAAACCATCCACATCTGCCCCAAAAGGATTAATCAGTTTAGCTAAAGAAGCCTTCAGTTTAAGTATGGTAGCGCGGTTCCAATGTGTGCGCGCTTTCAGGATTTCAATTGCTGTGCCATGGCTTATCTCTTCTATGCCTTCTGGCAACTCAAATTTGCCCATTTTTGAATACGTAACAGGGATAGTCTCAAAACGTTGTTTGTCGTTTGCTTCAAAAGTGCTCCAATCGACCCTAATGCAATGTACACTGCCGTGTGGATCAGCTTTCGGTCGGGTCTGCAAGTAAATGCCTTCGCCAAGCCTGTCAGAGGAAAAACGACCTATTCCTTTGCTACCGGCATAGTGTCGTCGATCTGCCACTTGCTCCCGGAAATCGTCTACATCGCGTTTGGCAGAGTAGGCAACGAAAAGCCATTTAGATTTGAGGTCTTCATAGGACATCCCGCAACCATCATCTACAACCCAAATAGAGTCATCGGAAAAATACAAGTTGACATGTTTGGCTCCGGCATCGAATGAATTTTTTACCAATTCGAAGATGGCGACTTGGTCATCGGTTATGAGTTCTCGACCAAGTACCCTTTTTAAACCAGAACTGACCTCGAAAGTAAGCGATGAGGGGGTTCTCGTTTGTTTAATGACAGCATCCTGGGGCACTCCCATCCTCCCTTTTTCCTTGTTCGGCCGCTGTGCTCCGGGGCGGCCCGAGAAATTTTGTAATCTTAGGTAAAAGATCTTGCATCTTTGCCGTTTCACATTCCCAAATAACGAGTACAGTCCATCCTAAATCTTCGAGTTTCAACAAATTCTGCTGGTCACGAATCTTATTAGTATCAAATTTCAGCTGCCAGTAAGCCTGCCGGGACTTGGGTACATGTGCAATGGGGCAATGTTCATGGTAATGCCAAAAGCATCCGTGTACGAAAATAGCTTTTCGCTTATGTTTGAAGATGATATCGGGTTCCCCCGGCAACCCGCGGCCATACAATCGGAACCGATATCCAAGGGCATGCAAACTGCGCCTGACAAGAAGCTCCGGTGCGGTATTATGGCTCCTTATCTTTCTCATGTGCGCGCTTCGTTGCGCCGTCGTCATTAGGTCCATCTGTGAATCGCGCTCCCATTTTAGCAGAATTGCTTTAATATCTTACAATTTGGAGAAAAATTGAGATTTAAGATCCCATTCTACACCTCTTTATTCGCAATGTCGAATTAAGCAATTGGGGTGCCATCGAGGAAGCTCGTCTAGTAGATTCTGCAAGGGAGGCCTATGAAAGATCCGCTGCCCTCGTTGGGCTGATCCAGTGCTTTTCCCCATGCTCTCACACATTGTACTTTTTGGAGAGTCGCAAGGATGCGTTAGAAAAACGTTAAACCCACACTACACTTTAAGGAAAGTAAAGCAGAGGCTTAAATGTTGGAAAATGCCTTTTGCATCGACGAGTAAAGAAGGCAATGAATAGGGGCTGGAAGTGCAGGTATAATCCAGCCTATGGTAGATTGCCTCCTGGTACAAAAGCTCTTTCACATTTTCGCAGCATCAAACCCGCACTACAAACTTATCCTTCCTCGGTGCCGGCTTGGGAGGTTCGCCGTCGGGATAGCCAAGGATGCAGGAGCCCACGCCGATGTAATCCCCGGTAACGCCCCATTTCTTCAGAAGCGCTTTGCCTTCCTCGGACTCGAACATCTGCCTTTCCCGGTGAATCCAGCAGGAGCCTATACCGAGAGACGCAGCGGCGTTGAACATGTTGCCGAGCGCAAGGCTTGCGTCTTCCACCGGGGTTACCTTGCTCCTGTCGGCAAGCACGAGAATGATGGTAGGCGCGCCAAAGTAGGGATCGAGGTTCTTTTTGAGTATGGCGGCGTTCATGGCAGAAAGCTGCTTTATCGTTTCCTTGTCCTGGACGACGATAAAAAGGGCCGACTGCTGGTTTGCGCCGCTGGGTGCATACATTCCCGCCTGGAGAATCAGGTTCAGTTCCTCTTCCCCGATCTGTTCCGACGTGAATTTACGGATGCTTCTTCTTGCGAGGAGAGTCTTTATCGTTTCGTTCATGGGATTTCGTCCTCCTTTCAGGCGACAGGGAACATCCGGTCATTTCGCTAGCACTTGTCCGGGAGGCTGTCAATCAAAAGCGTAGAGGAATTCTGGGAACTTAGTGGTGCATGACGGTGGGAGTCTTCCGCCTTTCAGCTGCCGGTCCATCCAGTTCCTCGTCCAGTTCGGTCATCACCCGTTTATAACAGTCGGGGCAGATGCCGTGGCTGAACTGGGCCTCGGAGCGTTGATGGATGTAGGCTTCCAGCTGCTGCCAGTAGCCTTCGTCGTTGCGTATCTTTTTGCAGTACGAGCAGATGGGCAGCAGGCCGCTCAAAGTTTTCACGTTGGCAAGGGCTTCCTGAAGTTCCGACAGAAGTTTTTCACGCTCCTGCTCGGCCCGCTTGCGTTCCGTGATGTCCCGCGCGATGGTGGACCCGCCTATGACCTCTCCCAGGGCGTTCCGGATCGGAGCAACGGAGACGGAAACCTGAATGAGTTCCCCATCTTTCCTGGCGCGGGTTGCCTCGTAATGCTCGACATTCTCCGAACGGGCGATCTTCTCAAGAATTTCGGGAAGTTCATCAGGACAGTTTTCCGGGACAAGCATGGAAATGGACAGGCCAATGGCCTCTTCCGCGGTATACCCGTAAATCTTTTCCGCGGCGCGGTTCCAACTCGTGATTATCCCGTCGAGCGTCTTCGATATTATGGCGTCATCGGAGCCTTCCACTATTGCCGCCAATTCCTCGGCCGCGTCGGCCCGCGCTTTTGCCTCTTCCTCCGCCGCCACGTGCTCTCGAAGAAGTGAATCGGCACGCAGCAGGGCCTTGGCCACCTTGTTGGTTTCGACGACCTCACAGGGGTTGACCGAAACGGTTTCGCCCCGCCCGAGCGCCAGCGCAGGCGCGATCAGGCTTTGCACGGATCGGGCTATGATGCGGGCGATAACCAGGGCCAGCACCAGGCCGAAGGAGATGAGCACGCCCAGGCCTGCGCTCACCCACCAGACCCAGCGCCTGAGTTCCTGGGACATGACCACTTTAGGAACACTGACCAGCACCGTCCAGCCGGTCGTATCCGAACGTTTGAACGCCATAGTGGAGAGAGTCCACTCGGCATTGATTCCTTCCGTGACCCCTTGGTATGCAACCGCCATCTTCTGCAGCAGGGAGGGAGAGTCAATGCGTTTTCCGGTAAACAGTTCCGGTGAACGGGATCTTGTCACGATGGCGTTGTCGTTGTCGAGAATTGTTATCAGCCATTCCGGCGGCAGTTCGCGCAGGTTGAAAATGTCCGCCAGGTGGTTCACCGGTATTGTCATCACCAGGTCGTAATGAACACGGCCATCCCGAAACACCGGAACATCCACGCCGACGAGATGACGCCCGGTGACCGCCCCCTTGAAAACGTTACTGATAGTGGGCCGGGCTGTTTCGAAAATCTTCGAAACCGTCTCCATGTTGCTGCGCTTGGGCAGGCTGCTGCCGAAGGGCCTGTAGGAATTAACGATCTGCTGGCCGGTTGCGTCGGCCATGATGATGTCCGAACCCGGAAAATTACCGAGGACGCTTCGGGTTTGGGCATAAAAGGCGGCCATGTCCCCGGATGCGAGCGCAGGAGAGGTGGCAAGCGCCTCCAGCGATGCCCTGTGTGTAGCCAGGTCGCGGTCCAGGGCCGTAGACAGGACATTGGCCATGGAGAGCAGATTTTGTTCGAGGAGCGCTTCCCTGCTCAGATAGGATTGGTGGACCAGGTACACGGTAGACACGCACACGGGCAGCAGGCATGACAGAACCAGGGCCGTCAGGTACGACTGTATGTGCAGCTGGTTGGGACGCCCGAAACGTGTACCGAACATAGACATATCTCATTCCTGGCCGGTTTGAACCCCCGTATGGAGCACTTTATTGATACCGATTCTTATCGCAGAATTCGATGCGAAATAAAAGAGCGGAAGGGACTTGCGTGCATTAATTTACATGCGTCGCCGTCGGATGGTGCGCGTTGTCCGCAGCGGCTTGCGATCAGTCATAACGCATCCCTCGCCCCTGGTTGGGGAACTCATTGCAAGAACTCGGGAAAAATCAGAAAACCGGGATAATCAGGTAAGCGAACTACTCATTTTCTGCCCGGTACAATACCCCTTTACACATGAAGGAATCGTGGCAAGGTTTAAATATGCCCGAAGAACATTGTTTATAAATGCCGTCAGCCCTCAAGAGGACGCATTCATCCTGTTGCGCATTGGAGAATAAAATGGCCAAGACTGAACCGCGCGATATTTCTTATGGGCAGATACTGGAGGAAGCTCTGAGAGCCAGGGAACAATTCTTGAAAGAACAGCCTCATCTTCAGGATTTTCAGGACGAGATAGATAGAATGCTGGAAAAGACAGCGGGATTTGAAAACCGGATGTCGGTGCTTTCTTTTATGATGGAGGCAAAACTCTACGAACTCAGCAGGGCATTTTCCGACATTCGAGATATCACCGTCAGACTCCAGGGATTTCTCGGTACGGTTAAAACTCTGGGTGCGGCCGAGACTGGAACTCCCGATAAGCTTCTGGATTATTGCGTCAATTCGGAATGTTACGTTAATTAGCCTGCCGGCCCGATCCGGCGGTCAGCCCTCTTGATTCGCGTTTCGGAGCGCAACGATCCGCTCGTGGCAGGCGTTGCGGTAGGTGTAGTCGAGACCGTTCAGGGAGACGAGGTGGTGGTCTTCGACGAAGTCTTCCAGTTCGTAGTCGCGGACCTTGCTGCCTTTGTGCAGGACGACCACCCGGTTGCACAGCGCCCTGATGAGCGGTATGTCGTGACTGATGAGGATTTTCGTAATCGGCAGATCGGCCAGGATGTGAATCAGGAGTTCCTCGTTTTGCGGGTCGAGGCTGGCGGTCGGTTCATCGAGGATCAGCACCTCGGGCGTCATGCTCAGGGCCGCGGCAATGGCCAGCCTTTTGCGTTCCCCCGCGCTCATATGCAGCGGGACCCTCTTCTCGTACCCCGAAAGCCGCACCAGTTCCAGCGCATGTGACACCCGCCCGCGGATTTCCTTCTTCCCCAGCCCCATCTGGCGCGGACCGAACGCGATCTCTTCCTCGCACGTGGGGCAGAATAACTGGTCCGCCGGGTTTTGAAACACGATTCCCACCTTCCGCCACAGGTCGAACTTCGCACCGTTGCGCACTGGTTGTCCGTCCACCAGGAGGGCGCCCTCCCCGGACAGGACCCCGACCAGGCAATGGGCAAGAGTCGATTTCCCCGCGCCGTTTTCCCCGACTATTGCCAGATTTTCTCCCCGCCCGATTTGCAGCGATACCTTGCGAAGTCCCCATGCCCCATCCGGATACCGGAAAGAGTAGTCCTCGATATCGATTAGATTTTCGCCGCTGTGCGGGTGCTCGTGATGGCGGTGCGGGGCGGCAGCCGGCTCCGGGCCGTGGTCGTGGTGGTGGTGCGCGTGCGGAACGTCCGGGCCGTGCTGGTGATCGTTGTGGTGATGATGGTAATGGTCGTGGGCGTGGTCCTCGGAATTGCCGTTCTGGCAGCAATGGAAGCGGAAGTTGAAATCGAGGCCGTGCGAGCGCATCAGGGCGGGCTGTGAAACGAGTTCGCGCATTGTGAAGTCGTGGTGGATTTGTCCTTCCTCGAACACCACTGCCCGTTCGCAGAGTCCGAACAGAAATGCCAGGTCGTGGCTGATGACGACCAGGGTGCCCGCAAAATCCTGGATGAGGTCCCACAGGAGGTTTTCCTGCTTCGAATCGAGATTTGCGGTCGGTTCGTCCAGGATGAGCACCTGGGGCTTCATGGAAAGCACGGTGGCCAGCGCGGCGCGTTTTTTCTGGCCGTAGCTGAGCCGGTGCGGCGCCTTGTAGAGAAACTCCGAAACACCGACGGTTTGCGCGGCGTGCTGAACGACTGCATCGGCCTTTGAGCGGGAAAGCCCCTGGTTGAGCGGCCCGAAGGCGATATCCTCGTAGAGCGTATTGCAGAAAAGCTGGTCGTCCGGGTCCTGGAAAAGGACGCCTATTTCGAGCCGGGCCCGGAGGAGCCGTTCCTCGGAATCGAGGGGTTCGCCCCGGTAGAGGATTTCGCCGTGCTGCGGACGGTAGATGCCGTTCAGGTGCTTGATAAAGGTGGTCTTCCCCGCACCGTTGTGGCCGGCCAGGGCTATCCGGTCGCCGGGATAGATGTCGAGGCCTATGCCTTCGAGCGCCCTGCGGCCGTCGCCATAGCGGTAGCCGAGGTCCCTGATCCGGAACAGGGGTTCTTTGCCCTCGAAGCTGTGCGGAGTGTATTCTTTCTGATGCATTCTATTTATCCAATTTACTTACGCAAAAGCAAAAACGGTCTATCCGCAGATTTCATCGCATCCAACGATCCAGTACGATCAAACCGATGCCCGCCGCCGCGAAGGCGACCCCTTTCAGCCAATCCGATATCCCGGCCCGGAACTCTACGGTCGCGGCGGTTTTGCCCGTGTAGCCGCGTGAGATCATTGCTTCATGGACTCTTTCCGTCCGTTCCAGGCTGCGGACGAAAAGCATTCCCATCAGGTTTCCGGCAGCCCTTGCGGTATTGGAAAAGCTGCCTCCGCGAAATCCGCGCACGCGCATTCCCCGCATCATCCGCTTCGATTCGTCGCCGAACACGAACATGTACCGGTGGACGAGTGCGATCATCCGGCACACTGTAGGGGGGAGTCCGAGGGATTCAAGCGCCTGGATGAAGGTGGAGAACGGCATCCTTCCCAGGAGGACTTCGACGAGGAAGGCGATTGCCGCGGCTTTGATGCATATGAGCAAAGCGACGTGGACTCCCCGCACGTTGAAGGAAATGTATGGCGCGTTCGAAAGGACGAAAAGGGTATCGCCGTTTCCGGCCGGCATGGTCACGGGAAGAACGATGAGGAACATCCCGAGAAAGCCGCCCATGGCTGCAAGCCTCGCCATGCTGCGTTTGAAGGACGCGCCCGAAGCAGGCACGGCCGGAACCGCCGCAGCGAGAGCGGCGCAGGCGAACAGGGTGTTGTGGAGATAGGCGGTGCAAAAGATGAAGACCAGAACGGAGCAGATGCGCACCCGCGGGTCCCAGGACAATTGCTGCGGAGGGCCGTTCCGGTCCGAATCGATCCGGGAAAAATCGACTTCGCTTCGCAGGGAATCGGGGCTTTCCGGACGTTGGAGCCCTCGCCGAATGGTTCGCAGGGAGAGGGCGAAAAGCACGCACAGCACTCCCAGTCCGATGAGGGCCATGTAAAAGGGAACGGCGACGGTCTGCACGGCTGGCTGCATGATCATGCTCCCGGTGCGGGAGGAGAAAACCCTATGGCTTCGGGTTTCACCTTGCACAGGAATGAAACGGTAAAGGCCGAGATCGCGCTTTCTATCGCGGCGACCACAAGGTGCCACGCCAGGGCGAGTTTGGCAACGCCCCAGAAATCTTCATTGCTGAGGAAAAGCAGCCCGGCCAGGAACAGCGCGGCAAGGATGACGCCGAGGCCGCCCGTGAGCGCCCCGGCAATGACGGTCCGGGTAAAAGACCTTCCCTTGAGGATGTGAAAAAGCCCGGCGCAGGCCAGGGCAGGGACCCCCATCATGATCGAATTGGCTCCGATCGCGGTGATCCCGCCCATCTGGAACAATATGCTCTGCAGCGCCACCCCCATGGTGATGGAGATGAAGGCGCTTCTGCCCAGCAGTATCCCGACGAGTCCCGGAAGGAGCAGGTGTACGCTCGTGACCGCAATCGGGATGGAGATGAGCGATGCCACAAAGAAAGCGGAAGTGACGATGGCGATTTTGGGAAGTTCCTCACCCTTGGCGCTCCTGGCGCTCCATGCCGCCAGCACGGCGGTCGCCGCATACCCGGCGATGGAAACGGATGCGGGCAGGACCCCGTCCGATATGTGCATAGGTTGTCATCCTTGGTTAATCGCGGTCCCGCCACGGCGGGACCGCTCCCACAGGGCAGAAAGTTCACTCCGGCCTTTTGCGGTCGGCCTTTCGGGAACGGAAATACATTGCAAGGCCCGTAATGCCGAAAATATAGCCGATTCCGGCGACAACGTCCTTCATGCCGGGATTGCTCATTTCCTGCCTCAGAGCGGCTATTTCGCGCTTCAACTGGCCGGTTTCCCGCTGGAACATCGCACGCTGCTGCTCGATGGCTTCCAGTATCTTCGCGCAATCGGGCTGAGTGCCGGAGGAAACGGTTTCAGCCGAGGTCGAGTCTTCTGCGGCCGTCGCATCGTCGCAGGCGAAAACGCCCGGGCAGATCGCCGGGATCAGAAATATGAGGGCCACAATCCCCGCCTTCCGTATGGTCACAGTTCTTCCTTCCTGAGGGTGAAAGTGCTCTTGTGCCCGAGGGATGCGTCCACCTCGATCTTCAAATCGTCCTTTGCCGGGATGGGGAAAGACGATTTGCCGTCCTTTCCCGTGGTTCCTTCGAAGATTTTTTGTCCGTTGTTTGAAAACACGGCCACCTTGCCGTTTTCAACCGGCTTCCCATCGGCAAAGTAAGCTTCGACGAAAACTTTTCCCGCTTCCGCATAAGCAAACACGTTCAGCTTGTGGGCGAGGGCGGAAGGCGCGAACGCCAGGACCGAAACGGCGGCGAAAACAATGCAGAATCCTGTGAAAAGAAAGTATCGGCGCATCGGCGTTGCCCCTTAGTTCATATCTACCGTTTTGACCCAGTAAACGGCCCCCAGTTCGACCTCTCTCGGTTTGCCGTCTTTTTTCAACTTCCATTTCGCCTCGCTCAGCGCGGCAAATCCCCACCAGCCGGCCCGAGGCATTGCATATACGAAAACGCCGTTGGAATCGCACCGGAGAGTCTGGGTTACGAACGGCTGCGACGGCGGCTTGATCTGCCCGGCCGGATTGTCGTTGAGGTACTCGACTTCGACTTCCGCATTGGGCACAGGCTTGCCTTTCACGAGGACGCGGCCCCTGAAAAGGTTTCCCGTCCACAGGCCGTACGGGCGGGTAAGCGGGACGATTTCTGTCTCGAGCCCCAAGGGCTTGCCCCAGCCCTGTTCGAGGCCGAACCCGTTAACGCAGACCTTCGTATAATGGACAATGAACTTGTTCTCGGAGGCTTCCCAATAGGGAGCCGGTTCAAGGAAGAATACGTAGTCGCCCGGCCTTTTGACCGTGTAGGACGCCTTCCAGGACTGGAAGCGGCCTTCCTGGCCGGGACCCGCTCCCTGTGTCGAGGAAAGGGTATCGAGCAGATCGTCGGTTTTGCCCATGCCTGCAACGCCGAATCTCCTGGGTTTTTCCATCTCCAGGTACTGGCATTCCATGGGATGCATGAATTTGACGTCCAGTTCGATCGTCCTGGAAGTCTGTTCCGTGATGATATCTTCCGATGGGATAATGGCGCCGAAATGGGCGTCCGCCGGAATTGCCGAAAACAGGGAGAAAATTGCAACCGCCAGAAACAGGTAAAGCCGAATCATCCCGTCCTCCTGGTGAAATTGGCCTCGGATGTGGCAAGCACAAAAAAACCGGCTTGCCGCCGGCCTTCATGACCAGAAATACTCTCTTGCCGCTCCGGCCTCCGCCGGATTGATGCTGCAGTTTGGACAGGAAGCTTCAGCTTCCGATTGCCTTCCCTATACCGTACTGAAAAACGGATGTCAACAGGCGACGCATCGGCGGTCCGGTGGATTTCTTCCGGTGGATTTCTTCTTGACGTCCGCCGGCTCTTGTGATTTCCTGAAAGTCAACCTCCCGGAAGAATTCCGGGTAAAATCCCCAAGCTTTACAACCTTTCAGAAAAAAACACGGGCCACGAAGGCTCTCGGCATTTTCCGGAGCGCGCGGTCCTTTTGTTTTCCGCCGTTTGTGACGATTCATAGTACGTCATCGATTCGCTCTACCCGTACTGCACAATGCCCGATCGGCGTGTCCGTGCCGGACTCACGATTGGTATACTTTGAAAGGCCGAATGCCATGTCTCATTTTCTACCTGCTTTTATCCTGATTCTGAGCACCCTGTTGATATGCGCCGCCCCTGCGCCTGCGCAGGAAGGAAAGGAAGCGGAGCCCGCCGCTGCCGAAGAAAACAAACCCACCGTGAGTTTTTCCACCGATTTTCTCAGTCAGTACGTTTCCCGGGGCATTGCCCTTAGCAGCGGAAGCATGGTTGTCCAGCCGTCGCTTACTGGAAGCTGGAAAGGGCTGTCGCTCAATATCTGGGGAAACTTCGATACCCACCAGGTCAACAAAACCGCGGAGCTGAGCAGGACGGCCATGTGGAACGAAACCGACGTCACCTTGAGCTACACCCTGGAGCTGACGAAGGAATTCTCTGTCATTGCGGGCGATATATATTATTTCTACCCGAACGCTCCGTTTGACGGCAACGAGGTCTTTGCCGGCGTCACGTACACCTTTCCCTGGTTCAGCGTGGCTCTCACGGGGTACCGGGAGGTGACGCACTATCCCGGCTGGTGGGTGCAGCTCGATTTCCTAAAAAGCATCCCTCTCCCGTATCGCGGCATGAGCCTGGAACTGGGGGCGAGCTTCGGATACCAGGCGTTCGAGGACGAGGATACTGCCTTGAGCCTTGACGGAAGGGAAGGGAGCTATGCGGATTTCCATTCGGGGACGTTGCAGGCGGGCCTGAAGATTCCGGTTTACAAATGGCTCTCCGTGACCCCCAAGATCTGGTTCGCTTTCCCGCTGACCTCGGCTGCAGCCCACTGCATCGAGGCCAATTCCTGGGATGCCCAGGCCGTGCATGTTTTCGGCGGGCTCAATATAGCGGCCTCTTTCTAAAAACAAAAAATAAGTCGTATAAGACATATACGACTTATTAGACTTATATCGGCCCCGCCGATGCGGGGCCGAACCGTCTAGACTGCTTCCGCCCCGACCTGTTCGGCCGGAACGGTGTGGGTTACCACCAGTTCGTCGCCCTGCACGTCCACATTGATGGTCGAGCCGTCCGGGACGATGCCTGCGATGAGGGCGCGGCCGATCCGGGTCTCCAGTTCACGCTGGATAAACCGTTTCAGCGGCCTCGCGCCGTACACGGGGTCGTAGCCCGCGCGGGCGATGAATTCCCGGGCCCGGTCTGTCAGGCTCAGGGCAAGGCGCCTGTCGGCCAGCCGCTGCTGGAGATCGCGGGTGAGCAGGTCGATTATCCTCTTGATCTCTTCCATCGTAAGCGGCTTGAACAGGATGATATCGTCAACCCTGTTCAGAAACTCCGGCCTGAAGTGCCGCCTCAGTTCTCCCATGACCGCGTTGCGGGCCTGCTCGCGGATTTCTCCCTTGTCGTTAAGCCCCTCCAGCAAGTAGCTCGAACCGATGTTGCTGGTCATGATGACGACCGTGTTCTTGAAGTCCACGGTCCGGCCCTGTGCGTCCGTGAGCCGCCCGTCGTCCAGGATCTGGAGCAGCACGTTGAAAACATCGGGGTGGGCCTTTTCCACTTCGTCGAAGAGGATAACCGAATAGGGCTTCCTGCGCACCGCCTCGGTGAGCTGGCCTCCTTCTTCATATCCCACGTAGCCCGGAGGCGCCCCGACGAGCCGCGACACGGTATGGCGCTCCTGGTATTCGCTCATGTCTATCCGAACCAGGTTTTCCTCCGAATCGAAAAGCGATTCCGCCAGGGTCTTCGCCAGTTCGGTCTTCCCGACGCCGGTGGGGCCGAGGAAAATAAAGGAACCGATGGGCCGGCGCGGGTCCTTGATGCCGGCGCGCGCGCGGATGACCGCATCCGCCACGAGCTGCACCGCTTCGTCCTGGCCGATAACGCGTTGATGGAGCACTTCGTCGAGCCTGAGCAGCTTTTCGCGCTCCCCTTCCACGAGTCGCGTCACCGGGATCCCCGTCCAGCGGGAGATGATCTCGGCGATTTCGTCCTGCGTAACCATCTCGCGGAGGAGCCGGGTGGCTTTCTGATCGCCGGAGAGCCGTTCTTCTTCCTCCCGCAGCTTTTTCTGCAGCTCCGGAAGAGCCCCGTACTTGAGTTCGGCTGTCCTCTGGAGGTTGAACTCGCGTTCGGCCGCCTCGATCTCACGGTTCACCTTTTCAATGTCTTCCCGGATCGCCTGTACCTTCTTGATCGCCTGTTTCTCCGATTCCCACTGGGCTTTCATCGTATCGGCCCGCGATCGGAGTTCGGCGATTTCCTTCTTCAGGACCTTTAGCCGTTCCCGGCTTGCCGGGTCCTGCTCCTTCTGGAGCGCCACCTCTTCGATTTCGAGCTGCATCACCCGCCGCGTGACTTCGTCGAGTTCGGTGGGCATCGAATCGATTTCGGTCCGGATCATCGCGCAGGCCTCATCCACCAGGTCGATGGCCTTGTCAGGAAGGAACCTGTCGCTGATATAGCGGCTGGAAAGAACCGCGGAGGCGACCAGGGCGCTGTCCTGGATTTTTACGCCGTGATGGACTTCGAAGCGTTCCTTCAGGCCGCGCAGGATCGAGATGGTGTCCTCCACGGTCGGCTGGTCGACGAGTACGGGCTGGAAACGGCGCTCGAGTGCGGCGTCCTTTTCGATGTACTTGCGATATTCGTTGAGCGTGGTTGCGCCGATACAGTGGAGTTCCCCGCGCGCCAGCATGGGTTTGAGCATGTTGCCGGCATCGATCGAGCCTTCCGCCTTGCCTGCCCCCACGATCGTGTGCAACTCGTCGATGAAGAGGAGTATCCGGCCTTCCGCCTCCTTGATGGAAGCCAGGACCGCTTTGAGCCGCTCTTCGAATTCTCCCCGGAACTTGGCCCCGGCCACCAGGGAGCCCATATCCAGCGAAAATATGGTTTTGTCCTTGAGCCCTTCCGGTACATCCCCGCGAACTATACGGTGGGCCAGTCCCTCCACGATGGCCGTTTTGCCCACGCCCGGTTCGCCGATCAGGACGGGATTGTTCTTGGTCTTGCGGCTGAGGATCCGGATCACGCGTCGGATTTCCGAATCGCGCCCGATCACCGGGTCGAGTTTTCCGCTGCGGGCTTCGTCCACCAGGTCGCGGCCGTACTTCTGAAGCGCCTCGTAGGTGCCTTCGGGGGTTGCGCTCGTGACGCGCTGGCTGCCCCGGATCGAGGTGAGGGTTTTCAAAAGGGAATCCCCGGTTACGCCGAACTCCTCCAGGATCCTGCATGCCGGGCTTGCCTTGCCTTCCTGCAGGAAAGCCAGCAGTATGTGTTCGGCCGATACATATTCGTCCTTCAGCCGTTGCGCCTGTTCCTGGGCCTGGTTCAAAATCTTGTTCAGCCGCTGTGTGATATAGATTTTACCGGGTTCCACGCCCGGCCCGCTCACGCGCGGTTTCTTTTCGAGTTCCGCCTCGAGGCGCTGCTTGACCCGGTCCACCGGGATTTCCATTCTCTGGAGCAGCCTCGCAGTGAGCCCCTCGGGCTGTTCGAGCATTGCCAGGAGCAGATGCTCGCCGTCGATTTCCACATGGCCGTACCTGGTGGCCTTGGTTTCGGCAGCCTGTACGGCTTCTTGCGATTTAAGAGTGAACTTGTTTATGTCCATAAAAAGACATTGCCTCCTGATTACAATGATTTCGCAGCCGGATTCCTGTATGCGCCGGGCTTAACAGACTATTGAAAAAGCCCCCAATCCGTCACCCCGACGAACCCCGGATCAGGTCCGGGGCAGGCATCTGGGTCCAGAAGTGCTTGAAAACACTGGATTCCTCACGCGAAACACGTGATTTCGCCGGAATGACGATCACGATGATTTTAGAGTTTGTCATCAATCTGTTAGATCTGCGACTCCAGTTTCTCTATCCTGGCTTCCAGGGCTTCGACCCGGGACATCAGCTCCAGGATCACTCCTATGCCGGCATAATTGACACCGAGGTCGTTTCTCAGCCGCAGGATGCGTCTTATGATCGGAATGACCCCGGAATCGAAAAGCATTTCCCCGCTGCCGGTGTGTTCCACCGTCTCTATCAGCCCCAGGTTCAGGAATCTCTCAATCAGTTCCGGATGCAGTCCGAGGCGATAGGCAACTTCGTTCAGAGTGCAATACGGTGAATATTCGGTCGATTCCATCTGCAAAAGGAGATACGTCTCTGCCATGCCGGCTACCTCGGTTACTCTCTCGGGTTGAATCCGGAGATTTTCTTCAATTCTTCAAACAGTTCGCGTTCCCTGCCGGAAGGATTGGTCGGGACCCGTACGACAACGGTCGCATACAGATCGCCCGGCTGCCCCTTGGGGTTGGGCATTCCTTTGCCCCGGAGCCGCATTTTTCTCCCGCTTTGCGTACCGGCCGGAATCTTCAGTGTAACGGGGCCGGAGAGTGTGTTGATATCCGCTTCCGCGCCCAGGACGGCTTCCCAGGGAGAGACCGGCACGTCCATGTACAGGTCGCGCCCCTTGAGAGTGAACACCGGGTGCGGCTCTATTTCTATCTTCAGGTAGAGGTCTCCGCGCGGGCCGCCTCCGACACCCTCGCCGCCCTGGCTGGGCAGGCGGATTTTCTGGCCCGTCAGCATTCCGGCCGGAATCTTCACGTCATAGCGCTTTTCCTGCACCTCGATCTGGCCGTTCGGATTGATGGCCTGCGTCTGCAGGACGATGGGCCTCGTGCCGCCTCGGAAGGCGTCCTCCAGGCTTATGTGGATCGTCGTTTCCTGGTCGGCCCCGGCCTGGCGCCACACCGCGCCCTGGCCGAATCCCCTTCCGGCCCCGCCTCTCTGTGCCTGCCTGAAACCGCCGGCCCCACCGAAAAGCGACTCGAAAAAGTCGCTGAATCCTCCGGCGCCGCCCCACTGCTGCGCCCCTCCGCCGCCGAAATCGTAGTGCACGTTCCATCCCGGAGGCGGCCTGAAATCCTGGCCCGACCTCCAGTCAGGTCCGAGCTGATCGTACATTTTGCGCTTTTCGGGGTCCTTCAGGACCTCATAGGCTTCGTTTATCTCCTTGAACTTGTCTTCCGCGCCCGCCGACTTGTTCACGTCCGGATGGTACTTGCGCGCAAGCTTGCGGTATACCCGCTGGATTTCGTCCTGAGCGGCCGTTCTTTGGATACCGAGAATTTCGTAGTAGTCCCTGTATTTCACTGCCATAGAATCTCGTCATTTCTTCTGCAAGAGTTCAGAATTCAGATCGATTGCCGTAAACTGCGCCCCGAGGCCCAACTGCCGGTTCGTACTTCGTGTATACACTGGGGCCTGCAGGCAAGCCGAAAACGGCTTCCCGCAAACCGCGGCAGCCGGCAGGATACATCGGTCCCGCCGAGTCAAACCGTTCACGATCCGACCCCGCCGTAACCGAACCTGTTCTTATGCGTCCTTTTTTCCTTTTCAGTCAATTACCCGTATTCGCAATTTGCTGCAATTCCAAATTCTTCGCTAATGTTCCGTAAATTCCGCATCTACCACGTCGTCACCCGCCGGCGGCCTTGCGGGCCGATATCCGGGGCCCGGTCCAGCCTGCGCGCCTCCCGGCGCACCGTACGCGGCGCCCGCGCCCGCCTGCTGATAGGCAGCCGAGGCGATCATCTGCAGGGACTGCTGGAGATCGCTTGCAAGCTGCTGGAAGCGCTCCCGCGAGGTCTGCTCATCCTGAACCGCCTTGCGGGCATCCGCGATGAGCTGCTCCGCACGGGCTTTCTCGTGCACCGGTACCTTGTCGCCCAAGTCGTGCAGAGAGCGTTCGAGCTGGTAGGCGAGGGTGTCCGCCTGGTTGCGGACCTCGATCGTCTCGCGCCGGTTCTTGTCCTCCGCGGCGTGCGCCTGCGCGTCCTGGACCATCCTCTCGATGTCGCTCTTGGACAGGTTCGTGGATTCGGAAATCGTTATGGCCTGTTCCTTTCCCGTCTCCTGGTCCCGCGCCGTGACGCTCAGGATGCCGTTCGAATCTATATCGAAGGTAACCTTTATCTGGGGGAGGCCGCGGGGAGCGGGCCGGATCCCTTCCAGCCGAAAACGTCCCAGAATCCGGTTGTCGCTGGCCAGCTCACGCTCGCCCTGCAACACCACGATATCAACCGCCGTCTGGTTGTCCTCCGCGGTGGAGAAGACCTCTTCGCGGCGGGCCGGTATCGTCGTATTGCGCTCGATGAGCTTCGTCATCACCCCGCCAAGGGTTTCGACACCCACGGAAAGCGGCGTAACGTCGAGCAGTACGACGTCTTCCACCTCGCCCTTGAGCACGGCGGCCTGGACCGCAGCGCCGACCGCCACCACTTCGTCCGGGTTGACGCTCATGTTGGGCTGCTTGTCGATGACCTTCCGCACCACTTCCTGGACCGCGGGAATACGCGTCGAACCGCCGACCAGGATCACCTCGTCGATATCGTTTGCGCTCAGGCGCGCATCCTTTATTGCCTGTTCCACCGGCCCCCGGCACCGCTGGACCAGGTCGTGGGTCAGGTCTTCGAATTTCGCACGGCTCAGCTTCGACACCAGATGCTTCGGGCCGGTTGCGTCCGCGGTTATGAACGGGAGATTGACCTGGGTCTCCGTCACGCTCGACAACTCGATCTTGGCCTTTTCCGCAGCCTCGAAAAGCCGCTGCAGGGCCTGCCTGTCATTGCGGACGTCGATCCCCGTTTCCTTCCGGAACTCTTCGGCCAGGTAATCCACGATGCGCTTGTCGAAATCATCGCCGCCCAGGTGCGTATCGCCCGAGGTGGAGCGGACTTCCGCCACGCCTTCGCCGACATCGAGAATGGAGACGTCGAAGGTGCCGCCTCCCAGGTCGAACACCAGGATGGTCTCGTTCTTCTTCTTTTCGAGTCCGTAGGCGAGAGCCGCCGCAGTGGGTTCGTTGATGATTCGCAATACCTTGAGGCCGGCAATTTCACCGGCGTTCTTCGTCGCTTGCCGCTGGGCGTCGTTGAAGTAGGCCGGGCAGGTTATCACAGCCTCTGTCACTTTTTCGCCCAGGTATTTCGAAGCGTCATCCACCAGTTTACGAAGAACCAGCGCCGACACTTCCTCGGGCGAGACGGGCTTGCCCTTCACTTCGAAACGAACGGCGTCGTTCGGCCCCTTCACGACTTTGTAGGAAACCGTTTTGGACTCTTCGTCGACCTCGCCCCACTTCCGGCCGATAAAGCGCTTTACGGAATACAGCGTCGCCTCGGGGTTGAGGATGGCCTGGCGTCTGGCCACCTGGCCTACAAGCCTTTGCCCGTCACTCGTATAGGCTACAACGGAGGGTGTCAGACGCGAGCCCTCCGAGTTGGGAATAACAGTGGGTTTTCCCTCTTCCCAGATTGCAACGACTGAATTGGTTGTACCAAGGTCTATGCCTACTGCTTTGGCCATAGGCTCCCTCCTTGTCGAATATATGCACTGAGGCCAAACTCAGCGGAATTGATCAGATTCCATGCAACAGCATGGAATAATTCTGAAAGATCGCAAGGTGAAGATAACCATGATTTGCGGGGTTTCCAGAGGATGGGTATCTATTGCACCTGGGGCCGTCTTGCCAGGGCAGTCCCGGGGAATCAAACCGGACTTCCCATGCAGATGTGGGCATAGTGTGCTTAACGGTGGTTTCATGCCGGAATCCTCCCTGATGGTTTCGATGTTACTGGTCATGCGGGCAGAGTGATATCCGAGTCGGTGGACGACCATATCCGGCGGGTCACAGATGAAGTTTAGATTAATCTTCCCGGAGAGCTACAACAGGAGGGCTTCTAAATTTTTCAAAAAACATCCTGAACTGATCGACATCTACGCAAAGGTCCTTCGGCTGCTTGAGGAAAATCCTTATCATCCATCGCTTCGGCTACGCCCTTTATCCGGGAAATTATCCGGTTTGCATGCAGTCTCCATAATCCTCAGTTATCAATCACTCTAGACACAGCACCCTATGACACTGTAGCCGAATCGTGGGAGGCTTGGCATGTCCCGACCGCAGCGGCCGGAAATTGAGGGCTGCGCAGGCGCAGCAGCACAGCAACCATACGAGTCGCGAAGGCACCGATCATGGTGATGACGACGGCCAGGATGAATTCGTTCGGATGGAGCCGCGGAGTCTGCCAGACCAGGCACAGCGACAGCAGCAGGCCCCAGATCATGGGCACCTCTGCGTAGAACTCCCCCCTTAGGCTGGCGATGTTGCCGGACTGCCGCATCACGTCGCGAAGGATCCCACCTCCGGCGGCGGTGAGCGTGGCGAGTAACGGCCCCCACAGCCAGATGGGGGTGGTCTTCGAGGAAACCGCGACGGCAACCCCGCTGACCGTGAAAACGGCTATGCCGACCGCATCGGAGACTTCGTACAGCCCGCCCACCAGGCGATGCTGGGTGAGGCCTGCGATGCGTGCCTCGATCCGATTCGGCAACCAGCCGTACCGACGCGCCAGATGCATGGCGTGAATGACAAAGAATCCGGCCAGCACGGTCGCTCCCACCAGTCCCAGGTATATGGGCGAAGCCAGCACCGTCAGGGTCTCACGCCGCACCAGCAGGTCGCGTACGATCCCGCCGCCGACCGCGGGCAGGGTCGCCAGCAACAGGGCGCCAAACAGGCTGTAACGTTCGCGTACCGCGATCAGGACCCCCGAGAGTGCGAAAGCGATGGTACCGATGATGTCGAGGACCTTGAACCAGGACTTATCGATGGTTTGCGCGAGCACGATCGGAGCAAGGTAGGCATGGATTATGCGCCCCGTCTCCCCATTCGCCTCCAGGGCGGCGATGGCCTCGTCGAAGCGACGTACGATCTCGACTGGCACGGTCTTCTTGCTGAACAGGAAGTGGACATCGGTCGTAATGGATAGCGGGTGTTCCTCCACCAGATCACGCCAGCCCCCGCGCCATGCACAGGTGGCCGCGCACAGCCGATCGGCCAGGATCCCGTCGATACGGCCTTCTATCAAATCGCGAATATTCTCGTAATGATTGTCCGCCACCACAATGCGCTCTGCGTTGGCAGGATCTGCGACGTACGCATCGATTGCCGGGTCGGCAGAGGTGAATCCGGAGATGACGCCAAGACGAAAACCCGTCTCTCGGAAGGTCCGGAGCATTCCAGGCACATCGCGGAAGGGATAGCGCGATACCTCCTCACGCGGCAGGTAGAGCACGTCAACCTCCTGCCGATAAGCCCGCGAGAAGTGGCCGAACTCCGCCCGTTCAGCGCTCCAGGTGACGCCGGAGGCAATGTCAGTGTTGCCGCTGCGAATCTCGGCAATGTGCCGGCTCCAGGGCAGGTAGCCATATTTGATTTCTAAATGGGCGGCACGGGCAATCGCCCGTGTCAGCTCGACGTCGAGTCCTGTCAGGACTTTCCCATCCGAGCGCATCTCGACGAACTGGTAGGGTTCCATGAGAAACCAGCCACCCCGCAGAACGGACAGATGCCGCCCCTTTTCATCGATTGCCTGCACAACCTCAGAGGCGGCGAAGACCGGGAACGAGGACCCAAGGCACATCAGAACAACGATCCAGAGAACCAGCAGCAATCGGGTGCCTGCGATCACTGAAAACCTATCCTGCATCCTCGCAAAGCTTTTCTCTACCACCCCTGCGGGTGTCGCCCCCCTCTGCCTGTTTCCCGCGCATTCCCGCAATACCGTCCTCAAATTTTCCGAGATCATAGGCTGCTCCTGATGCAGGCCCCGAGTTCCTATCGGTGGGGCAATGAGCACGACTGCAGACCCTGCCGCGAATAAAATCTCGCCTCCCCCGACGGCATGTCGGGATGATATCGAACCTCACCGAGCGTTTCCAATCGGCACAGCAGAGGGGAACAATACCTGGGACGCCTTCCAACTGGTCTCGGCCATGGAAGAGCCCCAGGAAAATCACCTGACCTTCCTGATCAACAACCAGTCTGCCCCCCTGATGGTTTCACAATTTGTTCAGGCTTGCCGAGAGTCAACCCAGCATGCCACTGTGTCGTCTTCAGCACTGCTTCCGATCAGGTGTCCATCGGAAAGTCCAGTTCTCCCTCATCATCTTTTTTCGCACAAAAGCTTTTCAGGCGGGAGACCTGTTCGGGGTTGCCTATGACGATAAGGATGGTGCCCGGCTTCAAGACCTCTTTCGGACTGGGATTATAGTTGTAATCCGAGTCGCCCGGTTGCTTGAGTGAAATCGGAATGAGCCCGGTTTTGCTGTGCATCTCGATTTCGGCAAGCGAGCACCCCGCCCAGGGAGAAGACTCGCAGACCTCCACCTCTTCCACCCGCACCGATTTGTCCTTGCCCCTGAGCATTCGGTCCAGGAAGGAAACCACGTGCGGCCGCACCATCTCGCTTACCATGCGCATGCCGCCGATAAAGGCGGGATTGACGACGTAATTTGCCCCTGCCCTGTAGAACTTGTCCGCCAGGTTATTTTCCTGGCAGCGCGCCACGATCTTGATGGAGGGATTGACGTACCGGGCCTGCACGGTGATGAGGAGGTTGTGGCTGTCTTCGCCCAGAACTGCCAGGATGCCTGACGCCCTTTCGATTCCCGCCCGCCGCAGCACCTCTTCCTCGGTAGCGTCGCCCTGGATGAAATGCAGGGTAGCGAGCTGTTTGCCCACCCATTCGAGCCGATCGGCATTTGTCTCGATCATCACCGTGGGCTGGCGGGAGGTGGTCAGTTCCCTGGCGACGTTGAAGGCGGTTTTCCCACCACCGCACACGATGTAGTGGTTTTTGAGCGCGGCAATGCGTTTTTCCATTTTTCGCTCCCTGAAAATGCGCCCCAGGTTCTTATCGACGACAAAACCCGTAATGGCGGATATGGCGTACAATGTAACGCCCATGCCGGACCACATCAGCGCCATCGCAAACAATCGACCGCCTGTGCCGATCTGTTCGAGCACTTCGCCGTAGCCGACAGTGGTAAGGGTGATGCTGGTCATGTAGGCACAATCGAAAAGATCCCACATCCCTCTGCCGACCAGGTAAAAACCGACCGTTCCGAACACGAAGATGCTCATAACCATTATGGCGGGTCTGACCAGCCGCTCCAGAAGTTCCCTGGCAAGGGCCATGTTGGTGATCAACGGTTTGGGATGATGATTCCGTTCCATGAATCGATCTCGAATTTGGAATTCATTTATGCATTTTGGCGCCGCTGAATCTCGCCCGGCAGGCGCCTGCCCGGGTACTTTATTTCAGATGGCGGTCGACCACAAGGAACCATTTATACACCCGTTTTTTGTGAAAAAAAGGACTTTTCTCCCCGCGCCTTAACGAGCAAATCGGTTTGTAAATTGCACAACCTGTGATATATGCAAAGTAATTCGGTTCCTGTTCATTTTGCTTTCTGGTAGCTCGGCTGCATGCTCCCCGCGGAGGTTATACACAGTGGAAAACGAGAAAGAAACCCCATATACTCTTTCCAGCAAGCCGGGAACGGCTTCCCGGAGTTTCAAGGCCGTCCGGGCGCGTCATGTGACCACTTGCACAAACAATTTCTTCATCGAACGGCTGCCCGAAACGATCGACATCCTCCCCGATGCGGCATTTGCCGTCGACCGGGATGGCCGGGTAATCGCCTGGAACAGGGCCATAGAGGCTCTGACCGGTGTTCCCAAGGCAAAGATCCTCGGTAGGGCCGGCTATGCTTATGAGGTTCCGTTTCACGGCAAAGCGAGGCCGGGCATAATAGATGCCGCAATGGGCGCCGGGAGTATCGTCGAGTCGCATTACACGGGCATGGAAAAATATGGGGACATCTGTTTTGCCGAGGTGTTCTGCCCATGTCTCGACGGCGGCCGGGGGGCTTTCCTCTGGGCCAAAGCATCTCCCTTCTACGACTCCGAGGGAAACCTCCTGGGCGCTGTGGAATGTATCCGCGACCTCACGGGCCGCAAAAAGAACGAAGAGACTCTCAGCAGCAGTGAAAAGAAATACCGTGAAACCGTGGAGAATGCAAACAGCATTGTTTTCAGGATGGACCCGGAGGGGACCATCACTTTTGTGAACGCATTCGCCAGAGAATTCTTCGGCTACAAGGAATCGGAAATCCTCGGCCGAAACGCCTTCGAAACCATCATACCGGAACGGGATGCCTACGGGCGAAGGCTGTCCGGCCTGGCAGGCGAAATCATTGCCGCCCCCGAAAAATTCACGAACAGTGAAAACGAAAACATCCGCCGAAGCGGCGAACGCGTGTGGATTGCCTGGTCGTATACGGTCCTTTATGACGAAAACGGCGGGGTAGGGGAGATTCTTTGCATCGGCAACGACATATCCGGCCGCAGGCGCATGGAGGATGTGCTGCGCGACAGGCTGATGCAGACCGGCGCGGAGCACGAGCGCTGCGAGTTGGAGGAAAAGTACCGGCTCATCTTCGAACATACTCCCCTGGGGGTCTTCCACTTCGATTCCAACGGGGTGGTAACAGCCTGCAACGACAAAATAATTGAAATATGGGGTTCTACGAAGGAGAAATTCCTCGGCTTCAACCTGCTCTCCTCGCTCAAAAACAAGAAGATGAAAGCTGCCGTGAAAACCTGCCTGTCCGGCAGGTCGGCCTGCTACGAAGGGGTATATCTCTCGGTTACGGGGGGCAAGATATCCTACCTGAAGGCGGATTACGGCCCGATCCTCTCGAGCAGGGGCGCCGTGACCGGCGGGATCGGACTCATCGAGGACATATCCGAACGCAAGCAGGCGGAGGAGTCGCTTCATGAGGCGGAAGGACGGCTCCGGCTCCTGGCTTCCCAGCTCATCACCACCCAGGAAAACGAACGGAAACGCATTGCCCGCGAACTCAACGACACCATCGGATATATCCTGAACGACATAAAGTTCAACGTCGAAAATGCCCTCGAACTCGCAAAACAGTCCAAACTGAATGCCGAATCGCTCCGGTCCATCGGCGTAATGGTCCAGCACGCCATCGAGCAGTCCAAGCGGCTCTCGACGGACCTCTACCCATCCATGCTGGACGATCTGGGACTGTTGTTCACGATCCATCTGTTCATGAAGCAGTTCCAGACGGTCTACCCGGAAATAGTGCCCCGGATGCAGGTCCGCGTCGAAGAGGAAGAAATACCGGAATACCTGAAGGTGGTGATCTTTCGCGTCATGCAGGAAGCCCTGCAGAACATCGTTGCCCACAGCAGGGCAAAAGCGGTGGGCATCACCCTGGAAAGGGCCGGCAATATTCTGTGCCTGGAAATCGAAGACAACGGCCGCGGATTCGACCCTTCCGCCCTGTCGGGAAAATCGGGAAAGAAAGGCGGGTTCTTCAGCATGAAGGAACGCGCGGAGCTTGCAGGGGGAGAGGTGACGATCGAATCCGGGCAGGATATCGGTACCCTGATACGCGTGCGCTGGGAATGCGTCTATAACGAAAACGGCGGGAACGGGTCGCTCGGAGATCCTCAACCCGCCTGATCCCGCCGTTGCCGTCTATCAGGGTATTCCGTGCGACCTGCGGAAAAGGAAAACAAATTCCTCGTTATTGACGTCGACACACAGGTCCGCCTGCCTGGCAAGACCGTATGCGAGCCAGGCCGGTTCTCCTTCGACGCAGCATTCGCCCTCCGGAACGTATTTCTGATGTTTTTTGTCAAACCAGCTTACGAGCTTCGGCGAATTGTCCTGATCGGATGCTTCGGAAAAGGCTTTTTCCTTCGCGCAGTCAAAATCGCAGCTTTCGATCTGGATCCGAATCGGATTCGGCAGCATATCCGCCGTCGGTACCTGGCATTCCTGCATCGCTGTTCACCTCGCTTGAATTCGTTCCATCAAGGTTCATTGAATCCATTTCCCGGGCCACAAGGGGGTTTCTCCCCCCCGGCTTCCCATACGAGCTGCAGCCCAAATCAGGCATAATGTAATCATTGGATTTTGTTAGTAAAATTCAGGGCAGGCGGCTGCCCCCGCCTTTTCGTCTGGGCGGTGTGGATAAAAAATACTGTGCGGTGCGGGAGGAAATACTCAGTCTACCGGATATCGCCCGGATGGCCGATCGGGTATTGTACGCTTCGCTTAGCTACAAGACCCATCTCATGTTTTTCTCTTCTGGAAGCCAGGCCCCCTCCCGCCTGGCTTCTTCTTTTTTCATTCCTTCCATGGTGGCAGCGACCTCACAGCCCGCCTCCCGGGCAAACCTGTTCCGAGCGTGAGTATTTCCACAATACCTCTAGAACCATCCACTTTTACACGATCTCCCATTTTCAATAGCATGGTGGCATTGCCACAGCCCACTACCGCACGAGCCACAATAGCTGCATGGGAGAGAGGAGCGCCCTTCCCCTGTCACTTCCCGGTTGGTCCCAGCCGCAAAGCCTTTTTGCTTCCATTTTTTGCACCGATTTGACGTCCATGTCCATCGCGCTTCTTGAAGGCCGAACCAGGACGCGGGCAGTTACGAAACCGATCAGCTCATAATGGACACTTGAGCAGTAGCTGTAAGATCCTCGGATACGAATTATTTATTGACAAATATCCATACTTGAGTCTAGATTTATACTCAAATCTAACTAAGCGGGAGTAATAGAGTGGCATCTACGCAGGGATTACGAGAGAGGAAGAATGTGGAGGTTAAGCGGGCTCTTTACACCGCGGCCATGGACCTGTTCCGGCAAAAGGGCTTTGATGAAACCTCCATTGATGAGATAGCCGAGAGGGCAGGATTCAGCCGTGCTACCTTTTTCAACCACTTCGGCGCCAAGCAGGGTGTTTTGCGCCACTATGGGCAGGAGCTTCAAAGTCTGGTCGAGCAGCTCATCGTGGGAGCCGATCCGACATCTGATCCAGTGGGTTTGATCCGAGAAGTGGTTTTAATGATGGCCCGTGAGGCTGAAGAGCACCTGGAGGAAGTGAAGTTGATTTACGCTCACAGCATTCGTGATCCGGACTATTTATTTGATCCTACGCCGGCTCGCAAGCGCGTATGGGAAATACTCACCGAGCTGGTAGCCGAGGGGCAGCGACGTGGGCAGCTCCGAATGGATTTGCCTGCCCGTGAGCTGGCACTTCATATTTTCTCCCTGTATCAGGGGGTAGTGCTGGCAATCGTTACCGGCTTAGGGGCTGCCGAGTCTTTGCTCAATTCTGTCTGGCAATTCACTTTGGGAGGGATAAAAGGAGATGATTCTCCGGCTCGATGAAGTGGCGCAGGATGACGGTAAGCTGCAAAACCTTGATGCCGGGGTTCGAAAGTGACGTCATGCGAAAAACGATCCTCTTGACAGGTTGCTTGGCGGTATTCCTGCCGGTGTTTGCATCGAGCATGATGAACATTGCCTTACCATCGATCATGGAGCGGTTTGGGTTGAATGAGGCCGTTGCGGCGTGGGCCGTTGCTTCGTATTCCTTATGTTATGCTCTCCTGATGCCGGTGGCGGGTGCAATGAGTGACCATTGGGGGAGGAGGAAGGTCTATATTGCCGGCATGACGCTATTTCTACTGGCTACGACAGTAGGGGCTCTCTCCTCATCTTTTGCGCTTCTTATACTTGCTCGATGCCTACAGGGATCCGGCGCGGCAGCTATGTTTCCGGCTGCTGTAACAATGATCAGGGAAGTGCTCACCTCCAACACCGGAAGGGCAATGGGGTTTGTCAGTGCCGGCGCTTCTGTCGGAATGTTGCTCGGGTCCCCGGTTTGCGGCTACCTACTGGAAGTCGGCGATTACCGGGCAATTTTTCTCGCCATCCTCCCTGCGGTCGGATTACTTTGCATTGTGGGTGGCTTTGCTGTTTCCAGTCATCCAGTCTTCAGGCACAGCAACTCCTTTCGTGAGCTGTCTACAGCACTCCCCTATTATAAAGTGCCTGCCTACATAACGGTAATTGTCCTTACCAGCTGTCAATACTTCATCTTTTCCAGTCTCAGTATAACTTTCCCACTGATCTTGATCAGGACTTTTCAGCTTTCCCCAAGCCAAACGAGCAACCTGCTCCTGGTATTTCCTTTGACATTTCTGATCGTTTCGCCACTGGGAGGGCATTGGGCCGATAAGAGCGGCTACCAGGTGCCTGTCGCGTTTGGTTCGCTATTCCTTGTTGTTTCGCTATTCTTTTCGTCCGTCATGTCGGTTCATACCGTAATGTCTGTTACTGCTTTGAATGCAGCCTTAGGCGTTGCATTTGGATTGTCGGCCAGCCCCTTATCCGTGGGGAGCATGAAACATGCCTCCGAACAAGATATCGCAAAAGCTTCCGGTCTTTTTGGTTTCTTCCGCCAGTCCAGCGGTTCGGCGGGGGCCATGATTACGCCGCTGATTGAAAACAGCAACCAGATCTTTGGATTTCTGGCCGCCTTGCTTCTTCTGGGATTGATCCTGTTTGTTGCAATAAATCATGTCGAGCTTTTTCCAAATAGGAAGGTACCTGTACGAATAAGCAAGAGGAATACCACTCAACTTTGAAGGAGCGGGCTATGGGACACGTTTCGTGTTCATCGTTTACTGCCAGTACTCAAGAAATGCATTCGATAGCCGGAGGAAAGGCTGCCACTCTGGCAAAGCTCTACCAAAAAGGATATCCGGTACCTGATGGGTTTATAGTATTTCCACCCGCTTTTTCCAATGATCAACTCCTGCCGCAAGCCTGGCGGGATATCCGCAGAGAACTTGAGCGATTACGAAACACAAACGGTTTTACCGGCGCGGTAGCCGTCCGATCGTCGGCTGCCAGTGAAGATTCCGCCAAAGCCTCTTTTGCCGGAGAATTTGATACTCAGCTTAATGTGAGCACGGATGATCTCGTAAAAGAAGCTATTGAAACTGTATATCTTTCGAGGAAGAACAAACGAGTGGAAACATACAGTCAGGCAAAAGGAATCAATTCCGACCATGTGGTTTCCGTAATTGTTCAAAACATGGTGCCCTCCGAGATTTCCGGCGTCTTGTTCACTGCTGATCCCATATCGGGGAATCCATCATGCATGATCGGCAACTTTATCGATGGCCTGGGAGACCGTCTTGTTTCCGGTAAAGTTGATGGCCAAATCTTCTATATCAAGCGCCCGAGAGGAGAGTATGAAGGTCCGAAGGAATTTGAACCCTTTTCCCGTGCGCTCAATGATATGGCCATTCAATTGGAAAGAGAATTGGCGTTGCCGCAGGACATTGAATGGGCCATAGCCGGAAGCCGGTTGTATCTTCTCCAGTCCCGGCCCATTACAACTCCACTTCCCGGCAATCCTGCAGCCGATGAGCGCAATGACAGCCTTAAAGGGAATTTCCTATGGTCCAATGTCAATTTCGGGGAGGCCATTCCCGACGTGATGACTCCGTTTACCGCATCTGCCCTGGAACAGGGTCCTGTAGCAAAGATCGTGAAATTCAAAGACTACAGCGCCTACGGCACTATTTGTGGCCGTCCTTATCTGAATATCAGTGTTTTTGCCTCCATTTTCCACGCTCTCGGCAAGAACAACCGGCAAATCATTGAACTGCTGGACAGTATGGCTTTGAGTCTGCCGAAGGGATTGGAAATCCCTCTCATCGCCTCATCCAAAACAATATTGTTCTCTATCGTGCCCCAAATGATCTTACTGGAGTGGAGACAGAGGCGAAGCATGCGCACATTGCCTGCACTTTTGGCGGGCAATGAAGCCTGGTGCAGCGAAATGCGCCGCGTTATCGAGCAGGCACAGACAAAAGAAGAATTGAGGTTCCTATGGGAATATAAACTCAAAAAGCATCTTCATCAGATCTGGTTTGGCCTTCTCGCCAGTGCCAATCACTATTCAGGCTACACGACCTCCCTTCGTCGAGAGCTCATCGCAGATGTGGGGCCGGATACGGCCGACGCATTGATATCGGGGATGAGCAGCGAATCAAAGTTGCTCGCCAGCCTCGGCCCTCTGGTGGGGTTATCGAAAGTGAGCCGTGGAGAGATGTGCGGTAAGGAATACCTGAAGCAGTATGGTCACCGCAGTCCCAATGAGATTGAGCTCTCTTCTCCCAGGCCGATCGAGGAGCCGGGATGGCTCGATAAACAGCTGGCGGATTACCGGCAGGCATCCCCCGATGCCGAGGAGTTGCTTTCCGCTCAGCGGAACAGATTTCAATCGGCATGGGAACATTTCAGAAAGGACTTCCCTCACAAAGAGAAGTTAATCGAAAAAAGGATCGGTGAGGTTGCCAAACGGGCTCGCCTCCGGGAGGAAGTACGTTCAGAATATGTGAGGGTTTTCGAGATTTGGCGGTTCTGGGCCCTGAGGGCAGGTGTTGTCGCAGGCGTGGGCCAGGATGTATTTTTCCTGACTCTTGATGAGGTGATCGGTCTTCTTAACGGCGGGACCGATACATTAGGCCACATATCCGGCCGTAAGGAAGCCTACGCGCGATATAAGAGGTTGCCTCCCTATCCCACTGTGATCAAAGGCCCCTTCGATCCGTTCCAGTGGGCCTCCGATCCGAACCGCCGCTATGATTACTTCGATGCACAGGCCCAAACTGCCGTTGTGCCAGCCTCTGCAATAACGGGCGTGGCCGGTTCTGCCGGACGAGCCGAAGGTGTAGTGCGTTGCCTTTCCAACCCCGAGGAAGGCGATCAACTCCAGGCCGGCGAAATACTGGTCACCTCACAAATCAATATCGGCTGGACTCTGGTCTTTCCAAAGACGGCAGCGATTGTTACCGATGTCGGCGCTCCTCTCTCCCATGCAGCTATTGTGGCTCGCGAACTGGGGATACCAGCGGTAGTGGGCTGTGGCAATGCCACCATGCTACTGAAAACGGGAGATCGTGTAAAAGTCGATGGTTCTAGAGGTATTGTGGAAATACTTAGTTGAACTGGCTTGCCCGGGGGATGCTCCATGATTGAGACCATCGGGGAAGTATCGGGCTGGGTGTGCATCAGGAAGCACACCAGATTTCGCCACGGGGTATTCGATAATTTGGGATCATCGAATACGGGTCAGAAGGAGCCGATTCACCCGGGGAGGTTCGGGTGATTGCATTCGGTTTCCAAATCAAATGGCCTACCGAATACGGTCGCGATACGAGCCTAACTCCTTTTGCAGTGTGGCCCGGCTCCAAGTTTCGGGTGTGGAAATACCGCTATGAAATCCACACCGTAAACTCGGCTGATTGCAACCGTAGAAACAGCCTCCACCAAAACGCTCACACGAATGTCTTCAGCGACGAAGAGCATCTACGGGACCCTAGTTCGCCTTTCGGGACCGGGCCACCGAGATTTCCGATAATCCAAGTGAATTAAGTATATTGTCTTGGCTCATCCAATTTGACACGACCCCATTCGACATTCGCCGAACGACACCTTCATGATTCCGGGTTGATGGAAATAGCTTTGCTAAATGTGTTTAACCATTCACCACTGGAAAAGAGAACCTAAACACTGATTTTACGTATTGACAGTGAATCATCGACTCCTTACTAAGTGAACTATCATTCACAAAGGAGCGTTGATGAGCATAGAACGAATTTCAACTGAAAACCGGCGCGAACAGATCACCGAGGCAGCCCTGAACCTGATCGCGACCCAGGGAGTCGGTTCAGTCAGTATGGCCACTCTGGCCCGCCGCATCGGGGTGGTGCCATCAGCCATTTACCGTCACTTCGAGAGCAAGGACAAAGTCCTGGATTCTGTTCTTGAACTACTCAGGGAAAAACTTCTCGGAAATGTTTCAATCGTCCGAAAGGAAAGTGCCGATCCGCTAGACCAATTAAAACGTCTTTTCGCACGCCATGTCCGTCTGATCCTCGATTATCAGGCCCTGCCCAGGTTGATTTTTTCCGGGGACATATACGATCGTCACCCCGAGCGCAAGAAGGCGCTCTTCAAAATTGTCACGGCATACCTGGGCGCAGTTGCGGAGATAATACGGGAAGGTCAAAGCGGGGGCCTCATTGAACCGGACCTCGATCCGAACATGCTCGCCGTTGTCTTCCTCGGGCTTATCCAACCCACAGCTATCCTGTGGCACTTAAGCGATGGGGAATTCGATGCGGGAAAACAAGCCGAACGAGCCTGGCCCTTTTTCTGCGAAGCACTCGACACAAAAAAGGCAGGCAAATCGACTTATCAGAAAGGAAAGAAAGATGAAAAAGACAAATCTCTATGAAGCGAACGGCTTTGGGGAAAAGACTTTCAAGAACCTTTTGGTTCACGATTCCCCGTATTTCAAAATTCTCAACTTCAACTTCAAAGCGGGGCAGGAATTGCCTGTGCATTCCCACGACATAGAGGGTGAGGTAAGCCTTACCGTGCTGGAGGGAGAGGGCGAGTTTCTGGGAAAGGATGGGGCAACCATGCCAGCTCGGGCCGGGGATGTGCTAATCTCTCCGATCAGTGAACCACATGGTCTGAGAGCAAAGACGGATCTTCGCCTTTTGGTCACCATAGCTCCACCAATCTGAATAGATGAAGGTGAGCCGGTTAAGGTTCCGTATTCTCATTCATTCAGAAAAAGAAAGGGAGACTGCGATGAGGCACTTTGGTTTTTCAGGCGGAATAGCTCTTGGAGTTCTTCTGATTGGGGTTTTCACCTTCTTGCCCGGAAACGTGCTCGCTCACTGTGATACACTGGACGGCCCAGTAATCGCAGCCGCAAAGCAAGCTTTGGAATCCGGGAATATCAAACCGGTTCTTTCCTGGGTACAGCCGGGAGATGAGCAGCAGATGCAAGGTTTGTTTACAAAAACTCTTGCCGTTCGCAAGTTGAGCCCGGAAGCGAGAGAGTTTGCCGACATGTATTTCTATGAGACGCTTGTCCGTGTTCACCGTGCCGGCGAAGGAGCACCTTATACCGGCCTCAAGCCTGCCGGCCAGGTGGAAGCTTCGGTAGCCCTGGCAGATAAAGCAATTGAAACGGGCTCGGCTGACAAACTCGTAAAGGAGTTAAACGGCGCTGTCTCTCAGGGGATTCAGAATCGCTTCAAAATCCTGAGTGAGAAAAAGAAACATGCAAACGAAAGCGTTGCTGCAGGGCGCGATTTTGTAGCTGCATATGTGGAATTCGTTCACTATGTGGAGAAGTTGCATGGTGATGCCGCCGCTGGTGGTGGTGCTGACGAGCATGCTTCAGCGAACAACCAGGATCATAAAGGTGTGCATAAGCATCAATAAGTAAATTCCTTAGTGCCGGTTCTCTCAACAATCGGGGAAGCCGCCATGGTCGGAAGGCGTAAATTATATTAAACTATATATAATAGCTGCGTTGATTACCACTGTGGCGGCTTTGTTTGTAGTATGGCTTAAAAGCCCCCTGAAGGTCATTCCCTAATGTTCCTGTCTTGGTACGCTGGAAGCTCATACTGTCTCCAAAATTGGTTTTAAGGTTTCAGGGACGCTGGTCTCATTGGAAGCGGACCAGGGTGATCGGGTAAAGAAGGGCCAAGTACTTGCGAGGCTGACCCACAGGATTATGCGTCTGCCGTTTTCCGGCAAGCAGTGCCTCCTTTCTGGTGTGCTTGACGGGCCGATTACAGTCGGTCACTCCACACTCATTCCACACTATGAACTGGAAAACGAAGATGCTTTAATGGAAATCCTTAAGCACACTACGATGACTGTAAGACATAACCAACCAATTATTATTGGAACTCTGTCCGATAAGCACACCACGAAATCGTTGTGACGGTGGAAACCACTGGGGACGGGTCGGGTTGTGTGGATCAGGAAAATCAGCTGATTTCTCCACAGGGTATTCATGTTGCAACCATTTAGGACGGGTTTCTCCTCTTATGTGAACTCCAACGGTAGTCTCGAAGACTACACGACGGTGCACAACCTTCCCCTGTTGCTTTGACAAGTCATCACGCAGGTGATATCCGTTGAAGGGACAAGAGTAATCAGGCGATGGCGCGCGCCCGATTCCCGGCTCGCAGGCCGGTCTGCCTGAACACCATGGAAATCCTTATAGGGAGCTCCGTCTGGCCGATTGGGCCATTTGTTGCTCTGCTGTGTCGGTCACTGTTCTAAGAGCTTTACTCCATGGAACCCGTTACTTTCACAGTAGCCAACGAATTGGCGGTGCTGCCCGTGTTGCAGGCCGCCGCAACAGCATTTGTCCGGGCCGCGGGGGAGGCATCTTCTTACGAAATCGAACTCGTGCTGGAAGAGATCTTCGTCAACGTTCTCGAACATGGATATCTCCCGGTCAACGAGAGCGCATTCACTTGACCCTCGGCATCGAAGGGCAGTTTCCGGTCGTGTCGATGCGGTTCCGGGGAATACCGTTCGACGTCGATTATCTCCAGCGGTGCTCGGAATCCAACCCGCAGGATATGCTCAGCGGCAGCATCCATGGAATCGGCCTGCGGCTGATCAGGCAATTCAGCGATCGAATCGAGTATCGCAATCTGGGCAAGGAAGGGCAGGAGATCATATTTTTGTCCATGAGTTTGGACGAGATACCGTGCCTCTGGTTCGGACGAATCAGCGCCGATGGCAGCTCGATCGCCTCGAAACGATCTACCTTTACCTGCCGCTGCTTCAACCTGGGACCGCAACTCTTTGTGACAAATTTGAAGAAACGGGATTCTTTTTTTCGGGGATGAGGGTCGGTTGCGGGGGGGAAGACTGGCTGGTCCTCCAATACCTCAATAACCAGCGCTATGCATACGACCTGCTGCAGGCCGCAACCAGCTTTGGCCAGGAGTTGATTGATTATGTGCGGGAGCGCGATCCTGTCCGCAATTTCTGACCGTCGCGCCGGACTTGGCTGAATCGGGACCTCAAGGCGGGCGGCTCGGAATCGGCGCGCCATCGCCTGATTACTCTTGTCCATTATAAGGCATCTTGAAGAACCTTTCTCTCCTGTTTTCGCCGGTTGGCCGTGGTGTTCATATTTTGGAAAATAAAGGAACAGAAAAACCGGCAGGCACCGAAAGGTAACGCTATTCACCGGCCCGCTTCCGCCGCAGTCTTTTTCCTGTGCGGCTCAATCGTGAGCCACTGCATGTTTTCCGGAGTATCGGGGCATCCCGTTCGTTGTTAATTTTTATGTGAAGGAGAACGCCGATGGCGCAGAAATCATACGAACAGCTTCTGGAGCATTTCAAAGAAACCGCCTGCTTTCAGTCCATGGGAAGTCTTCTGGGCTGGGACCAGCGCACCTGCATCCCCCCGGCGGGAAACGCATACCGGGCCACCCAGATGGCCACGCTGGCGGGCTTTCTGTCCAGGCGGCTTTCCGATCCCAAACTGGGCGAGATGCTTTCAACCGTCGAGAGTTCCAGCCTTGTCGCCGATCCCCTCTCGGATGAGGCGGTAAACGTCCGGGAGTGGCGAAGAGCCCACGACCGGGCATGCAAGATTCCGGAATCCCTTGCAAAGGCGCTTTCGCAGGCGGCTTCCGAGGGCGAAACCGCCTGGGAGGCTGCACGGCCGGCAAACGACTGGAGCGGCTTTCTGCCATTTCTCGAACGCATCATAGACCTCAAGCGTGAGGAAGCCCGGGCACTCGAAATCGGGGCCGAACCCTATGACGGTTTGATCCAGGATTTCGAACCGGGCGAGAGTGCGCGAAACATCCAGGCCCTGTTCGCAGAACTTTCGGGCCCCCTGACCGATCTGCTGCAAAGAATCCGGGAAAGCGGGAAGAAGCCGGACGCCGGCATACTATCGGGAAATTCCCCCATATCGGCCCAAAACGGCCTGATCCGGGAGATAACGCAACGGATCGGTTTCAATTTCGACTGGGGCAGAATGGATAAATCCGCCCACCCTTTCACTGCGGCGATCGGATTGGGGGACGTGCGGATCACCACCCGCTACGATGAGAATTCCTTCGTCTCGGCCCTGTTCAGCGCCATCCATGAAACCGGGCACGCGCTGTACGAACAGGGGCTTCCTCCCGAGCACTGGGGCACTCCCAGGGGCACACCCGTATCCATGGCCATCCACGAGTCGCAGTCACGCCTGTGGGAAAACATGGTGGCGCGGTCCGCCGGATTCTGGAGCTTCTTCTACCCGACCGCCCGTGAATTCTTCCCGTGGCTGGAAGGCGTTTCCATCGAAGATTTCCACCTGGCGATAAACGAAGTCAGCCCGAGCCTCATCCGCACGGAAGCCGACGAAGTGACCTATAACCTGCACATCATCATGCGCTTCGAACTGGAACTGGCCCTCATACGGAAAGAAATCGAGGCAAGGGATCTTCCCGATGCCTGGAACGCCAGGATGCAGGCGTATTTCGGCCTGACGCCCCCCGACCATGCAACCGGCGTGCTGCAGGACGTGCACTGGTCGGGCGGGTCCTTCGGCTACTTCCCGAGCTATGCCCTGGGCAACATGTACGCCGCGCAGTTTTATGCCAAAGCCAAGGGCGAACTGGGCGATCCCGAGGTCCTTTTTGCGGGCGGAATCTTTGCGCCTTTCCTGAGCTGGCTCAGTGCGGAAATTCACCAACAGGGGAGCCGTTATCTTCCGCGCGACCTGGTCAGGGCGGTAACGGGCGAGGAATTGCGCCCGAAGTATTTAATAAACTACTTATATAGCAAATACACTTACTTATATAGCCTATGACCAGCCGGGCTTTAAGCCGTTCTCTACTATTTTAGTGTGCATCCCAAAATGTGCAAAATAATTTGCAGATTTGCACCAAAGGGTACATAAGTCCTTGACTTCGGTTCGGCAGTGGATTATGAGACAGCCACACTGTAATAGATAGCAGCACCGGAATCCTGCCGGTCTCCTGTTCTGATTTTGATCGGGATCCATCAGGAAAGAAACTTCGCTACGCCCGGCCTTCCACAAGGGTGAGCGGACGCCCCGTGAAAAATCCTCTTGTCCGTTTCTCCCGCTCACCGACGCTCGCGGCAGGAAATATTCGGCAACAGTTGTCTCAATAATTTCGGCAAGTTATTCTTGGATATATTTTATTCCAGGTTGGTTGTAGTACGCCTTTCTTTGTAACAGGGCATTGTTCTTTAAAAACTTGTGATCGGCATCACAAAACAACTTGCGCTCCGCCCCCCGGAGTTGCGGGCAATTTTTCCATTTTAGACGGGTTGCCCGCGATTCATGGAACGCAACCACACGAACGCCGATTCCCTTTAACCGACATGACTTCACCGGAATAGGCTTAGGAGTAAACGTTCATGAACGAGAAGAATGCTTTAACACCAGTCACTGGCGCCGTAATGGTAATCGGAGGCGGTATTGCCGGTATGCAGTCCGCTCTGGATCTTGCGGATTCCGGTTATTACGTCTACCTGGTCGAAAAAGACCCTTCCATCGGCGGGGTGATGGCCCAGCTCGACAAGACCTTCCCCACCAATGAATGCGCGATGTGAATTATCTCCCCCAAGCTGGTCGAGGTCGGCCGGCATCTTAACATTGAACTGCTTACTCTTTCCGAAGTTCAGGAAGTTACCGGCGAACCGGGAAACTTCAACGTAAAGCTCCTGCAAAAACCCCGTTTTATCGATGCTTCCAAATGCACCGGTTGCGGCGAATGCGCCCGGGTCTGCCCCATAGAGCGAAAGAACGAATACGACATGGGACTGAGCGAACGGCGCGCTGCATTCCGCAGGTATGCCCAGGCAGTGCCCGGGGCGTTTTCGATCGAAAAGCGCGGCACCTCTCCCTGTAAGGCTACCTGTCCGGCACACATCTCCGTCCAGGGCTATGTTGCTCTGACGGCCCAGGGCAAGTACCAGGAAGCTCTCAAACTGGTAAAAGAAGAAAATCCCCTGCCCGCCATCTGCGGGCGCGTCTGTCATCATCCCTGCGAGTCCGCCTGCAAGCGCGGCGAATTCGACCAGCCGGTCGCAATCGATTCCATCAAGCGTTTCATTGCGGACCTGGACCTCGATGCCGAGACCCGCTACGTTCCCACGGTTAAGCCAAAGCGCAGCGAGAAGGTGGCGATCATCGGCTCCGGTCCTGCCGGCCTTTCCTGTGCCTATTACCTGGCAATCGAAGGCTACCAGGTAACCGTTTTCGAAAAGCTTCCGGTGCTCGGCGGCATGCTGGCGGTCGGAATTCCCTCCTACAGGCTTCCCAAGGACATCATCGCGGCCGAAATTCAGGTCATGCGGGATATGGGAGTCGAATTCAAAACGGGAGTGGAGATCGGAAAAGACTTCACCATCTCGCAGCTCAGGTCTCAGGGTTACAAAGCCTTTTTCATGGGCATCGGCGCCCATGAGTGCAAGGCGCTCGGAATTCCGGGCGAAGAGCTCCAGGGGGTCGTTCCCGGGGTCGAGTACCTCAGGGACATCAGCCTGGGCAAGAAGGTCGACCTGGGAGACCGCATAGCCGTCATAGGCGGCGGCAACGTGGCCATGGATACGGTGCGCACGGCGCTTCGCAACGGCTCCAAAAAGCCCCTCATAATCTACCGGCGCAGCGAGAAGGAAATGCCCGCCAACGCGGAAGAAATCCATGAGTGCCGCGAAGAGGGCATCGAGATAATGACCCTCACCAACCCCCGGCGCATCATCGGGGAAAACGGCAGGGTAAAAGCCGTCGAGTGCGTGAGGATGGAGCTTGGGGAACCGGATGCGAGCGGCCGCAGGCGGCCCGTAACGATCCCGGGTTCCGAGTTCATCATGGAAGTGGATGCGGTTGTCCCGGCAATCGGCCAGGAATCCGACTGGGCGTGTCTTACCGAAGAGTGCGCCTGTACGCTGACCGACTGGGGCACCATGAAAGTCGATCCGCTCACGCTCCAGACGCATGACCAGGATATTTTCGCCGGCGGCGACGCCGTTACGGGTCCCAAGACCGTAATCGAGGCAATCGCGGCCGGAAAGCAGGCCGCCATATCGATCGGCCGGTATATCGAGGACAAGGATCTTAAGGAAGGCCGCGAGAAAGAATGGAAGGCGATCGAGGAAGTCAGAACCGACGGCTACGATCACATTCCGCGCGAACAGATGCCCGCCGTCGATCCGATGACGCGCATCAAGGGGTTCGAAGAGGTTCAGCTCGGTTTCACCGAGGAGCAGGTCCGCAAGGAAGCTGCACGGTGCCTGAGCTGCGGCGTTTGTTCCGAGTGCTACCAGTGCGTTGAAGCCTGCCTCGCAAAGGCGGTCGTCCACGACGACCAGGCGAAGCAGTTGGAGATCAACGTCGGCGCGATCATCGCCTCGCCCGGCTTCCAGACCTTCAATCCGTCCAATTTCGACACCTACGCCTACGCGAAGCTGCCGAACGTCATCACCTCGATGGAGTTCGAACGCGTCCTGTCGGCTTCCGGTCCCACCCAGGGCCACCTCGTGCGGCCTTCGGACCACGCCGAGCCGAAGAAGGTGGCATGGCTCCAGTGCGTAGGCTCCAGGGATATCAGCCACTGCGATCACAAGTACTGCTCGGGTGTCTGCTGCATGTACGCCATCAAGGAGGCGGTCATTGCCAAGGAGCATGCGGGAGGAAATCTCGATGCGACAATCTTCTATATGGACATCCGCACCCACGGCAAAGACTTCGAACGGTACTACAACCGCGCGAAGGACCACCACGGCGTGAAATTTGTCCGTTCACGCGTCCACAGCGTCAATGCGGTCCCGAAATCGGACGACCTGGAAATAAGCTTCATGACCGACGACGGGACTATGCAGACCGAGAAGTTCGACATGGTCATCCTCTCGGTCGGTTTCGAATCCTCGGCGGGTGCTCTGAGCCTTGCGAAGAGCCTCAATCTGAAGCTCAACGACAACAACTTCAGCGAGACGTCCTCGTTTGAACCCGTTTCCGGCAGCAGGCCGGGCATTTTCGTCTGCGGTGCGTTCCAGTCCCCGAAAGACATTCCGCAGTCGGTCATGGAAGCAAGCGCCGCGGCAGCCGCCGCCGGAAGCTTCCTCGCTTCGGCCCGCGGCAGCATGGTCAGGGAAAAGACGGTCCCGCCCCAGGTCAACGTCGTAGGCGAGCGTCCCAGGGTCGGCGTGTTCGTCTGCCACTGCGGCATAAACATCGCCGGGACCGTGGACGTCGAGTCGGTCCGCGACTACGCGAAGTCCCTGCCCTTTGTCGAATACGTCTCGAACAATCTCTACACGTGTTCGCAGGATACCCAGGTCGCCATGCGCGATCTGATCAAAGAGCACAATCTGAACCGGATTGTGGTAGCAGCCTGTACGCCTCGCACCCATGAGCCTCTGTTCCAGGAGACGATGGCGGAAGCGGGTCTGAACAAGTACCTGTTCGAGATGGCCAACATACGGAACCAGGACGCCTGGGTCCACAGCACCACCCCCGAACTGGCGACCCAGAAAGCCAAGGACCTGGTTCGGATGGCGGTTTCCAAGGTTGCACTGCTCGAACCCCTCCAGGAACCCGAGCTGAGCGTGAATGCGAAGGCGGTCGTGATCGGCGGCGGCGTCGCGGGCATGGTCG
>JAEZXS010000075.1 GCA_023442755.1 Pseudomonadota bacterium
CTTGGGCATCCATCCCTTGTATGTTCATTAATAATTACAACCCATTAGCTTAGTCAGACCCCAGGGCACAGACCCCAGGGCACCCAGACCCCAGGGCACCACAGCAGGGCACACAGACCCCAGGGCACACACTCTTTTTCAATTAAGATCACTTACGGGCTCGCTCCGAGTCTTGGACTCTCTTGCCTATTTTGTTGGGTTTAGAGGAACGATAAATTCCATATCTTTGAATCTGTTACCTAATTCGCTCTTCAGGGCATTCTGCAGCAGAGCCATTTCTTTCTCTGGGTAATGCCTAAAGAACAATCCCCCCGAAGGTATTCCCATGACAAAGAATCGTGTGCTCCCCAGTTCATCAACTCGGCATAGCATTTTGATCCCATTTCCTGAGTACTCTAACCGCCAAATAGTCTCTCCTGATTTCCCTTTTTCAGGGGCCGTATTTCTTCCGATGCTCACAAGACCCTGGGCTTTAGCCACTTTATCAATAGATTCCATCACTTCTTCGGGATCGGGACAGGGGGTGTCATCAGCCTTCTGAATGACATATTCTTGCCTTATTGTGGCAAAGGATGTGCCCATTATTGCGAAGAGCGCTAGAATGAGGACGGGTATTGTCAGGGCTCTTCGAAGAAAATTGCCGGAAACTGCTATGGTTCTCGGATTATTCACCGATATTATCGCGAATGGAATCATGATGACGGCGACCAGGTCTGAGTAATCTACAACCCTACCGAAATGGGTGCTCCAGTGGGATTGTATAATCCTTATTATTGGCTCTGATAATGGACTCTTCCAGAGACCGAAAGCCAGAGCAACGAGCAACCCCTTAACATGTTGATAACCAGGCAAAAGTGCGGCAGTTAACATGGTGACCATGAAGAGCCCAGCAAAATCCGAGATCTTCCCTGTCAGCCAGTTATTGTAGGCAGCTTTCAGGTAAAGGTCATTCAAAAGCAGGACAGCAAGGGAAAGAAGAAAAGGCCACGTCGTAAGCGACTGCAACCTGGAAGATCTCTTGACGTATTCCATAAGGACTCTCCGAATATGAAGTGACCAGAAACATTCAGTATTTTTGAATTGCATCAGGCAAAGCGCTTCTTAGGTTACTCCATCCGCCGATGATGCGCCAGACTCATACTCCAAAGGATGAGTGCAAGCCAAATTATGAACATTCCAACAGGAAGAGGCAGGCGATGAGGATGGTCCACCCTTGCTCGCCGCGTTAGGAATCCTTCCGGGGATAGCGATCCGACTTCCCCGGAGCCGTCTAACAGATTGAAACTCCCGGCCAAAGCCGATTTGGCGCAGAAGGTGTACTGCTCATCCACATACTCGATAATGAACGAGTGGCGAAGCGCGTTTGCCTTCCATGGCACACCATCGTACTGATCTTGCCGGATGTGACCGCCTCCCGAACTCGGCGCATCATCTACTGTCGACCCGCTTCTGCCGCCCTGGTGAAACCGACGATAATGGAGTCCGAAATATTTTCACGCTCTGCAGGTTATTCCGAATGAAAGATTTTCCCTACCTGAAAACCTCGTCCTTTAATCTCGACGCGTTCAGGTCTTAATCAGCACTGGATTGCCCGGGCAATCACTCCGGGAAAATCACCAGGAACGGTGTCGCAGCGGATGCCGGAAGTTGCATGCAATCGCGGAGTCAGGGACAATGCCGACGCCGGGGCAAAGCCAAAGCGGTGCCTTCCCGGTGCCATCAGGGTGCCGTTTCAAAAAGGGCGGATCTGCTCTGCAGATCGGTTTGCGGTCATTTCATTTTGCACCGCGCGAGAATTTAAAACCTCCTGCGGCCAAAACGCTCTTTGGAATGAATAGCATGATGCGGGACGGTCCCCTGCCCCGCAACCATCGCGGCCCGGGGACCGAGGCAGTCTCGACCGGAACTGGATGGAATCCGCTGAAAGCGACCGAATCGGTGCGGTACCGGTGCAATAAGAGTGCGGCAAAAGTGCGGGAAAAGTGCGGAAAAAGGCCGCTACTTCGGCCTGCAGCAACGATCCGGCGGAGATGAAAATAAAGGTGGGATAATTTACCGCCGAGTTGCAGCTGCGCAGGGAGGGCGGGACATACGGTCTGCCCTCGTTCCTGCCCGTTCTCGTCCTTCCTCGGCGATCTGCGCGTTGGTGTGATTTTCCTGTTTACAGGCAGGGACGGCGGCCTGATCGTTAAAAGCCTTGCCCGATCCCGATTCTCTTTGAAAAATGCATATTCGTGTTTCTCTTTGCCGGTGCCCGGTTCGGCCGCCCGCATTATTTTCCATCGCGGCTGCAAGCCGCTCCCACAAGTACTGGAATTATTCCGTATGTCTTTCAGTTGGTCCTTCTTCGCGGCTTGTTCCTCTTAATTTGACGGCTATACGCGTTCCGCGGGACCGATGCCCCGCCGGCAAGCGGGGGCGCAAGTCCACGCGCTTTGATCGATCCCTTAATTTCCGAACATAAAAAAACCCGCCCTCCGGAAAGGAAGGCGGGTAGTGAAGCGTAGTGAGGCCGGGAGCGTTGCATTTCCGGCCGGATATTCGTTTATTGCGGAATGTTTCCGTGCTTCTTGGGCGGAAGGGCCTGCCGCTTATTGCTGATCGAGCGGAAAGCCTCGATGAGCAGCTTCCGTGTATCGGACGGCATGATCACCGCATCGATATAGCCGCGGGAAGCCGCGATGTACGGATTGTACAGGGCGTTCCGGTAGTTATCGATAACTTCCTTGCGCTTCGCAACCGGATCGGAGGATTCGCTGATATCGCGGCGGAAGATGACGTTTGCCGCGCCTTCGGCGCCCATGACGGCGATTTCGGCCGTAGGCCAGGCAAAGGCATAGTCGGCCCGAAGGTCGCTGGAGCACATTGCCAGGTAGGACCCGCCGTAATCTTTACGGGTGGTCAGGGTGATTTTGGGAACGGTCGCTTCGGAGTAGCACCAAAGCAGCTTGGCGCCGTGCCGGATGATCCCGCCCCATTCCTGCTGCCTTCCGGGCAGATATCCCGGAACGTCGGCGATGGTCAGCATCGGAATGTTGAAGCAGTCGCAGCAACGGATGAAGCGGGTTGCCTTGTCCGAAGAATCGACGTCGAGGCATCCGGCCAGGACCTTGGGCTGATTGGCAATGATGCCGATCGTTTTCCCATCGAGGCGCGCATAACCTACCAGCATGTTCTGCGCAAAATACTGATGGACTTCCAGGAACTCGCCGTTGTCCACTATCGACCGGATGACGTCTTTCATATCGTAGGCGCCCATGGGTGCGTCCGGAATGATGGTATCCAGTTCCGGGCACATCCTGTTCGGGTCGTCACCGGTCTCGACGTAGGGAGGATCTTCCATGTTGTTGGCAGGAAAGTAATCCAGCAGGGCCTTTATCTGATCGATGCAGTCCTGGTCGCTTTCGGCCGCGAACTGAGCGACGCCGCTCCTGCTGTTGTGAGTCATTGCGCCGCCGAGTTCTTCCTGGGTGATGATCTCACCGAGAACGGACTTGATGACGTCGGGGCCGGTGATGAACATCATGCCGGTCCCCTTGACCATGTAGATAAAGTCGGTCATAGCGGGAGAATAAACGGCACCGCCGGCGCAGGGGCCCATAATGGCGGAAATCTGCGGGATCACGCCGGAAGCGATGGCGTTCCGATAGAAGATCTGGCCGTAACCGGAAAGAGCATCGACTCCCTCCTGAATACGGGCGCCGCCGGAATCGCAGAACCCCACGCAGGGTTTGCCTGCCCGAAGGGCCAGGTCCTGGATCTTGGTGATTTTCTTCGCATGCATTTCGCCAAGACTGCCTGCACGTGCTGTGAAATCCTGCGCAAATGCAAAAACCTGGCGGCCGTTAACGTTCCCGAAACCCGAGATAACACCGTCCGCGGGAACATCGACTTTGTCGATTCCGAACAGAGTTCCTCTGTGCTTCATAAACATATCAAGTTCACGGAAGGTGCCGGGATCATAGAAATAATTCAAGCGATCGCGGGCGGTCATCTTACCGCGGTCGAGCTGCTGGGCAACGGCTTTGGGGCCACCCATCTCCTTGATCTTTGCCTCTCGCTCACGAAAATTTTTGAGTTTATCCGCAACTACTCCCATATCAGCTACTCCTCCATGTCAGCTTTGAATAGACCCCTGGTTCGCTTCCACTTGACCGTTATTCCGGTCATTCTAGCCGCTCGCGGGGTGTTGTCAAGCGGTTTCCCCGCCTCATCGTCCAAAGATTCACATATTGCCCGGCTCCACGGTCGCAATGCCCATGAAGCCCAATACGGCATGGAAAGCCGGTATAGACGCTACTTGCACAAATTTAGATTGTAGCTTATTTCACTTCTTAAACTAAAAACGCTCGTTTGTATAATGTTTTCGATTCGGAGCAGGCAAAATAGATGGAGCGGGGATAAAAATTCGAGCAATGAAAGCGGTAATTCGATCGCCGAAAGCAGTACGAAGGCGAAAATGAAAAATGTGCACAGATCAGTGAAAATGCCGTCACACCGGCTCGGGAGGACGCCCGTAGGGAACGTGCACGACGTTTAATCCGGCGTCTTTTGCCTTGCGCCACAACTGCCGGCTTTCCTGCCGCCGTTCCTCATCGTCGCGCAGGATGAAATGCACTGCGGTCTCGAACCCCATCATGAAATCCAGGCCGGCCTGCATGTCGCATATTACCGTCCTGAACCCGTCGATATGCTTTTCGCCGATCACGATGATTACGGACTCCAGGAGATCGGGCTGCTCGCCCCCCAGGATCGAGTGGGGAATGAAACCGGATTGTGAAAATGTCCACATCAACTGATCTATAAACTGTGCGCCCTGGGTCGAACCGACCACCACCTGCACCCTCTCGCCCGAAGCTGAAAACTTCTCTGCCCAGCGGCAAAGAAGTTCCCGCTGCTCCGATGCGGAACTCTCAACAAAGTAGATCGTCACGGCGCCCTCCCCATCAGCCCGCGTTCGACCGGCGCTCGTACTTCTGCCCCGGGCCAGGCCCCTGAAGCGGCGCCGAATTTCCATTGGCAACCTTGTAGACGGGCTCGGCGCAGTCCGGACCGAAATAGTGCCGCATATCCTCGAAAAATGCATGCGTCGGGTTCACCGGCAGTTTGGCAAGGTTGAGAACCGCCTCCCCCTTATCCTTGACGCTCAGGTGCAGTTGAGCCTTGCACTCTCCTGGGTGGCTCATGAGCAGATGCAGCAGCCGGCCCAACGCGTCGCGGTCCATCTTGCCCGCATCCAGCTTGATATGCACCGTGTCGACGGACTGGAGTCGAGCCTCTTCCATGTTCAGGACGCGTACGGCAATGAGCTTGGTGCTCTTTTCGTCGTGCTGGACCTTGCCCCAGACGGCCAGGGGTTCATCTCCCTGCAGCAGATGCCTTGCCTCGGTAAACGGCTCCGCGAAGGCAACAACCTCTATGGTCCCTTCTTTATCCTCAACGTTCAGGAAGGCCATCCGGTCGCCTCGCTTGGTTGTAATTTCCTTTATAATGGAAACCACGCCGCACACCACCACTTCCGATCCTTCCTTTTTCTCCTGGACGGACTGGGTATCGGCGGTACACAGCGCGGCAATCTGATCCTGGTAGAAATCGAGCGGGTGCCCCGAGATGTAGAAGCCGAGCGACTCCTTCTCGAACTGGAGCCGCACCCGGCTGTCCCAGTCCGGAATATCGGGCAGCACGGGTGAGGACGCCTTTTTCTTGGCCCGGAACATATCGAACAGGTTCATCTGGTGCCCCTGGCGGTCTCTCTGCACTGCGGCCGCCCTGTCGAGCGCATCGTCGAGCCCGGCCATCACCTGGGCCCGGTTCGGATGGAGGGAATCGAACGCACCGCACCGTATCAATTGTTCGAGAACCCGTCGGTTGACCTTCTGAGAGTCGACCCGTTCGCAGAAATCGTACAGGGACTGAAACGGCCCGTCCTCTTCCCGGCACTTGCGAATGACTTCGATTGCCGTTTCGCCCACGTTTTTTACCGCTCCCAGTCCGAACCGGATCATCTGGTTGACCACCTGGAAAGCGGATTTGCTCTCGTTTACATCCGGGGGCAGAATGCGGATATCCATTTTGCCGCAAACGCTTATGAGCTTGACCACCTGGTCGGAGCTGCTCAGGAAACTGTTGAGAAGCGCGGCCATGAACTCCACGGGATAGTGCGACTTGAGATAGGCGGTATGGTAGGCAACCAGGGCATAAGCCGCACTGTGCGATTTGTTGAACCCATACTCCGCGAATTTGGCCATCAGGTCGAAAATCCGGTTTGCGATCGTCTGACTGATGCCGTTGTCGACAGACCCTTTTACGAACCGGTCTCTCTGGGCATTCATCAGTTCGGCGATCTTTTTCCCCATTGCGCGCCGCAGAATATCGGCCTCTCCGAGAGAGTAGCTCGCCATGGCGCTGGCCACCTTCATTACCTGTTCCTGGTAAAGAATAACGCCGTGGGTCTCTTCCAGTATCGGCCGCAGAATCTCCAGGTCGTACTTGATTTCGATTTCGCCGTGTTTGCCCTGGATGTACTGCTCTACCATGCCGCTTTCCAGGGGACCAGGCCGGTAGAGGGCGACGAGTGCGACTATGTCGGAAAAAACTCCGGGGCGCAGGCGCACCAGGATATCCCGCATCCCCGAACTTTCGAGCTGGAAAACGCCGGTCGTATCCGCCCGGCACAGCAGCGCGAAGGTGTCGGGATCGTCCAGCGGGATTTCGTCCATCTTCAGTTCGATTCCATGATTCTCTTTTATAAGTTCGACCGCATCATGGATGACCGTGAGGTTCCTCAGGCCGAGGAAGTCGAATTTGACCAGGCCGGCTTTTTCCACATACTTCATCGAATACTGGGAAACCGTTTCACCCTCTTGACCGAGGTATAGCGGCATGTACTCGACGATGGGCTTGTCTGCCATTACGACCCCGGCCGCATGCGTCGATGCGTGCCGCGTAAGGCCTTCGAGGCGCTGGGCGATTTCAAAGAGCTCCTTTATCTGCGGGTTTTCCCTCTGCAGTTCGACAAGCCGCGGCTCGACCTGCATGGCGCGGTTGAGATCGATTCCCAGGGTCGGCGGAATCAATTTCGCGATTTTATCGACGTCGTTATACGCCATGGCAAGGGCTCTTCCCACATCCCGTATGACGGCGCGCGCCTGCATGGTTCCGAAGGTCGCGATCTGCGAGACCCGGTCTTTTCCGTACCTCCTGCCGACGTAGTCCAATACCTGGTCCCGTCCTCGGACGCAGAAGTCCACGTCGATATCGGGCATGCTGATGCGTTCAATGTTCAGGAAGCGCTCGAAAATGAGTCCGTGCTCTATCGGATCGAGGTCGGTGATGCGCATCACATAGGCGACGAGGCTTCCCGCAGCGGAGCCTCGGCCCGGGCCGACCGGGATGCCGTTGCGCTTCGCGTAGTTGATGAAATCGGACACGATAAGAAAATAAGCCGGGAACCCCATCTCCCTGATGACGCCCAGTTCGTATTCCATCCGTTCCTTGTATTCGCGCAGATCGTCGTCCGAGAAGTCCGGTCGCTTGCGGCGAATCGCCGCCATCCTCAGTTCGAAGCCCTCCCTGACCTCCTTTTCGAAGCGCTCGTCGATGCTCTCGCCTTCATCCAGGGGAAATACCGGGAAATGATAGGTGCTCAAATCGAGCTCGAGATTGCACCGCTCCGCGATTTTCATCGTATTTTCAAGGGCATCGGGAACGTGGGCAAAGTCTTTGCACATCTCTTCGGGGGATTTGAAATAAAGCTGGTCGGTTTGAAATTTGAAACGCCTCTCGTCGAGGATCGTCTTCCCGGTCTGGATGCACAGCAGGATTTCATGGGCGCGCGCATCGCTTTTGCGCAGGTAATGAC
>JAEZXS010000105.1 GCA_023442755.1 Pseudomonadota bacterium
CCATTGCACCCATTCCCCCTTCGGCAATCACTACTGGATAGAAACCGCGGCCAGCAGCACCTGCGAGATGCTGTTCGAACTCTGTTTGCACCTCTCGCTTCCCCTGGACGCGGATCTCGCCTCGCTGCTCTATGTCGGAATGCTTACCGATACCGGTTCATTCCGATTTTCCAATACGAACAAGCGCGTGTTCGAGATGGCCTCCGTACTGGTCGAAGCAGGTGCAGATCCGGCCTATATTGCTCAGCAGGTTTACGATTCCGCAACCCCGGAAAGGCTCAACCTCCTCACGCAGGTCCTGCGCACGGTACAATTCCATTCCGGCTCCCGGATCGCCAGTGCGGAGCTGACACGCGAAATGCTTGCCAGGACCGCTACAACCTACATGGACAGCGAGGGATTCATAAACCACCTTCGTTCGATAAAATCGGTGGATTTGGCCATCATTTTCCGTGAAGGCAACGACGGACTGATTCACGTCAGCCTGCGTTCCAAATCGGGGATCGATGTCGCCAGGTTTGCCCAGCGCTATGGGGGCGGAGGACACCGGCAGGCGGCTGCATGCCGCATTTCCGGCAACCTGGATGCGGTTCGGTCTATGATAGTCAACGAAGCCGCGAACTACATCGGCTGATGTTCGTGGAACTGTGATGGTGGGCGGATCGATGGAACTGGCAGAAAACAGAATGCAAAAACCGGCGACGGCTGGGACGGGGGATTCAGGAGGCATCCTGATTGTGGATAAGCCCGAGGGAATTACCTCCGCCGGGGTTGCGGCCCGCATCAAACGGCTGCTCAGGCCCCGAAAGATCGGCCACACCGGGACTCTCGACCCGTTTGCCACCGGCGTTCTCGTCATTTGTTTGAATGAGGCTACACGCGCCGCCGACCAGTTCCTCAATCTGAACAAAGTCTACACCGCAACCGTCCGTTTCGGTGTTGAAACCGATACCCTTGACGGGACGGGCCGGGTGGTTCGGGTAAGCGATGCCCGTTTTACCGAAGCGGCTTTGCTGGATACCATAGATTCCTTTCGAGGTCGGTGCATCCAGAAAGCCCCCCGGTTTTCGGCCGTCAAAGTCGGCGGACACAGGCTGTACGAACTCAGCAGGAAGGGCATCGACGTCGATCGCCCGGAGCGGGAAGTATGTATTCATTCCATAGCCCTGCAATCTTTTGCGTGGCCGGAGGCGGTCCTCGAAGTGTCCTGCTCCAAAGGCACCTACATCCGGCAGCTTGCGGCCGATATCGGAGAGAGACTTGAGAGCGGGGCGCACGTATCGACGCTGAGGCGCACGAGCGTTGGGCCCTTCCATGTCGATTCCGCCCTGGGCCTCGAAGAACTGGCGACGGCGGCAGAGGAGAAGCGGATTGCGGAGACGATACTGCCCGTCAATGACGCGCTTGCCTTTCTGCCCTCCATCTGCGCCCGGGACGATGTTATTTTGCGGCGGCTTCGCAACGGCCAGATGGACCCGGAGTGGGAAAGTGCGCACGCCGGTGCCTTCGCGACATATGCCGGTGCGGTTCGGATCGTTACTGAATCGGACAGGCTGGCAGCATTGTGGTGGCCGAACCCGGTTCAGACCGGGGCACGCCGCCTTCGCATTTTCCCGTTCTGAGACGCGGAACGGGTGCGATCCCTTCTCTCTTCCGCTCCGTAATGGAGAGGTTGACAGGAAGGCGGCTTTCACGCTTCCCCATATCGGGAAGAGGGGCAAAGGCATCTTTGCCGTTTTTGGAAATTCGACTAAGGCCGGAAATGCTTTGAAAAAGACCCACCATCTTTTTGAATGGTTTCGGTCCCGGAAATCCCCGAGCGGTATAATATCCGCCCTGGTTTTATCAGCACAACGACTCAAGGAGGAACAGCCGTGGTAATGACCCCAGACAAGAAAAAGGAAATAATCGATGATTTCAGAGTGCATCCGACCGATACGGGTTCCCCCGAGGTGCAGATCGCTCTTCTCAGCGAGAGGATCACTTATCTGACCGAGCATTTCAAGACACACAAGAAAGATCATCACTCACGCCGGGGGCTTCTGAAACTGGTCGGCCAGCGCAGGCAGTTGTTGAACTATCTGAAGAGAAAAAGCGTAGAGCGCTACAACAACGTTATCGAAAGACTTGGATTGCGCCGTTAACGGGCTCCCCTTGCGACTGCCTGAAAAGCCCGCAGCCTGGAAAACCCGGTGTGGTGCAAAAATTGTCGTATACGAAGGGAAAATACATAGATGAAACACTCAGTTCAAGTGGATGTGGGCGGACGGCCGCTCATCATTGAAAGCGGGCAGGTTGCCAAACAGGCCAGCGGCTCCGTTCTCATGCGGTACGGAGACACCGTGGTCATGGTGGCGGCGACCAAAGAGGACCGCGTCCGGGAGGGAATCGACTTCCTCCCTCTCATGGTGGACTACCAGGAAATGAGCTATGCTGCAGGCCGGATTCCGGGAGGGTTCTTCCGGCGTGAAATAGGGCGCCCCAGTGAGAAAGAGACGTTGACCTCACGACTCATCGATCGCCCGATCCGTCCACTTTTTCCGAAAAAATATGCTTTCGAAACCCAGGTAATTGCCACGGTCCTTTCTGTTGACCAGGAAAACGAACCCGATATCGTGGCCCTTACAGGGGCATCGGCCGCCCTGCACATCTCGTCCATTCCGTTCCAGGGGCCGATAGCAGCCGTGCGCGTGGGCCGCATCAACGGCGAATTCGTAATCAATCCCCTCTCCGCCCAGATACCGGACAGCGACATGAATGTCGTGGTCGCAGGCAGCCGCGACGCCGTGGTCATGGTGGAAGGCGGTGCGGAATTCGTTCCTGAAGAAGATATCGCCGATGCGATCATGTTCGCCCACCGGGCGATTCTGCCCATTCTCGATGCGCAGGATGAGCTGCAGCGGCTGATCGGCGCCACGAAGGAAGCCGTCCCCGAGGTAACCGTGGACCAAGCCCTCGTGGACCGCGTGAACGACCTTGCTCTGGCCGAAATGGGCCGCGTGATGACCATTGCGGAAAAGCACCCTCGGCGCGATGCGAGGAAGGCATTGAAGCTGCGCGTGAGGGAAGAGCTTGCCGTCGAGTACGAGGGCAGGGAAAAAGAAATAGACGCGCTCCTGGAAGACATGGAAAAGAAGGTGGTGCGCAGGATGATGGTGGAACAGCGCCGCCGGATCGACGGCCGCGCCTTCGACGAGATACGTCCGATAACCATCAATGTCCCCATGCTGCCGCGCACCCATGGTTCCGCCCTCTTCACCCGGGGGGAAACCCAAGTCCTCGCGGTCGTGACGCTCGGCTCTTCTTCCGACGAGCAGAAGATTGACGCTCTTGCCGGCGAGACATTCAAGTCCTTCATGCTGCACTATAACTTCCCGGCCTTTTCCGTTGGCGAAGTAAGGCCTCTGAGGGGACCAGGACGGCGGGAAATCGGACATGGCGCCCTCGCCGAACGTGCCGTGAAGCCGACATTGCCTAAAAACGGTGAGTTTCCCTATACCATTCGCGTCGTTTCCGAGGTGCTGGAATCGAACGGTTCGAGTTCGATGGCGACCGTTTGCGGCTCGTCCCTAGCCCTGATGGATGCCGGGGTACCCGTTTCCGACACAGTTGCGGGCATTGCAATGGGGCTTGTCAAAGAAGGGGACGAATTCATCGTCCTGTCCGACATACTCGGAGACGAGGACCACCTGGGCGATATGGACTTCAAAGTGACCGGAAACCAGAAGGGCGTCACTGCGTTCCAAATGGACGTCAAGATTTCCGGGGTCAACCGGGAAATCCTGCGGAAGGCTCTCGACCAGGCGCGCGCCGGGCGTATTCACATTCTCAATAAAATGCGCGACGCATTGCCCCAGGCCAGGCTGGAGCTTTCACCCTATGCTCCGCGAGTGGTCACCATCCAGATCAATCCGGATAAGATCCGCGATGTTATCGGACCGGGTGGAAAGATGATCCGTTCCATTGTCGCCGAAACGGGAACGAAAATCGACATTGACGACAGTGGCCGAGTCGTTGTAATGAGCCCTGACGGGGCAGCTTGCGACAAGGCAATCGATAAGATCAGGAGAATCACGCAGGAACCCGAGATCGGCCAGCTCTACATGGCCAAGGTGGTCAGAGTCACCGACTTCGGAGCTTTCGCGGAAATCCTGCCCAACACCGAGGGCCTTATCCACATCTCCCAACTCGAACACAAACGTGTGCGCAAGGTTACCGATGTGCTCAACGAGGGCGATGAAGTTCTCGTGAAGGTAATCGATATCGACAAAGAAGGCCGGATTCGGCTTAGCCGGAAGGCTGCTTTGCCGCAGGAACAGAATGAACAGAACTGATCGACTTCTGTTCTGAACGGTTGGTGGTGAGAAGGAGCAGCAGGGATGAGCACGATTCGGCTCCTTTCTCATCCGCTCTACCGGAGGCGTGACGGTGAGTCGCGTCTCTGCTTATAAGAGGGGGAATTGCAATTGTACCAGAAAACGGTTCTCGGGAATGGGATCCGCGTGGTGACCGAACGGATACCTTCGGCCCATTCTGTTTCCACCGGCATCTGGGTTAACACTGGTTCCCGTGATGAAGGCCCGCTGGAGCGGGGCATTACGCATTTTATCGAACACATGCTCTTCAAAGGCACCCAAAAGCGAAGCGCCCTGGATATCGCCAAGGAATTCGATGCCATCGGGGGCTTCGCAAATGCCTTTACCTCCAAAGAGCATGTCTGTTTCCATGCCAAGGTACTCGCCGCCCACCTGCCTATCCTGACGGACCTTCTCACCGATATCTTCCTGCAATCGACTTTCGATCCTATAGAGATCGAACGCGAGCAGAACGTGATTCTCCAGGAAATTCGAATGGTCGAGGATACGCCTGACGAGTTTATCCACGTACTGTTCCAGGAAGAGTACTGGAGGTCCAACCCCCTGGGATTGCCGATTTACGGTTCGGTGGAGACGGTGGAGAAAACCGGCCGGGAGCAGATGCTCCAATACCTCTCCAGAACTTTCCATCCGGAAAGGATCGTCATAGCCGCCGCAGGAAACCTCGATCACCAGAATTTCCTGGATCTGGTCGCCCCTGCGATGGAAACCCTCAATTACAACCATTTCGATCTGAATCGGAGCACGCCCGGTCATCATTTCTTTTCCCGGGTCGTCGAAAAGGACCTGGAGCAGGTGCATGTCGCTATCGGTCTGCAGGGTTCGTCGCAAATGGACGAAACCCGCTTTGCCTCCCACCTGCTCAACGTGATCCTCGGCAGCAGCATGTCCAGCAGGCTTTTCCAGGAAATCCGCGAAAAACGCGGCCTGGCCTATTCCGTCTACTCCTTCGCGCACAGTCATGAGGACACGGGAATACTGGGCGTCTACGCCGGCATTGCCCCGGAGAACGTCGATGAAGTGCTCCAGCTCATCCACCAACAGCTTTCCCTCCTTGCAAAAGAGCCCATCCCCGCCGCGGAACTCGATGCAGCCAAGGAATACATCAAGGGCAATATGTACATCAATGCGGAGAATAACGACTCCCGCATGAACCGCCTTGCGAAAAATGAATTCCTGTTCGGCCGTTATGTTCCGTTCGAAGAGATCGAACAAAAGATAAAAAAGGTGACGCCCGAAGACATACAAAACTGGTTTCGCAGTATTTACAACCCAGATAAGATAGCGCTCATGCTCTACGGACCCGTCGAAACCGACTTGAAGAAGCTGGAAAACGTTCTGGTTCAAGGATAAATTCAATGTCCCTGCTCTTCCGGGTCCTCGCGAGCGGCTCCAAGGGCAACGCGGTGCTGGTTTGCAGTCCCGGAACGCGTATCCTTGTCGATGCGGGCACCACCTGCAAAGAACTGGTTCGCCGGCTTGAGAAGAGCGGCGCAGACCCAAAAAAACTCGACGCCCTCATCATCAGCCATGAGCATGGCGATCACGTCAGCGCGGCCGGAACCCTCAGTAGAAGGTTCGACCTGCCCGTGTTCACTACGCGGGGAACCCTCGACAACATGCCCGCCAACGTCGGCCGGTTCGCCTCCGTTAATATCTTCAGCACCGGAAGGTGTTTCGAACTCGGCGATCTGCGCATCCATGCATTCGCCATTTCACATGACGCCGGTGAGCCCGCCGGGTTCATAATAGAGCATGAAAACACCAGGCTCGGGATCTGCACTGACCTGGGAGTTGCCACCAATCTCGTCAGGGTGAGGCTCCAGGGCTGCCATGGCCTGGTGCTCGAGGCCAATCACGACGTGACAAGACTCCTCGAAGGCCCCTATCCCTGGCACCTCAAACAGCGCATTCGCAGCGCCCACGGTCATCTTTCCAACGAAGAGTCGTGCAAGCTTCTGGAAGCGATACATCATGAGCAGATGCAGTGCGTCGTCTTCGCCCACCTCAGCGAAACCAACAACGATCCCGCCCTTGTCCGCAAGTGCTGCCAAACCCTGCGACAGTCCTCTCGATGGGAAAACGTGCAGTTCGAACTCGGACAACAGAACGAGACTACCTGCGACTTTGAATTGAATGGGAAATGCGAATCTGCTGAAGAAACGGGAACTGAGCCATCAGGCAGGAATTCCTGATCGGTCTGGAAAGCATATTTTCGCAGGGACCGGGAGCGAAGAAACGCAGCACTGGCCACGCTCGGAGTAAAGCCCCCCTCTTCCCCCATGCAATCGAGCCCGGATTGCGGAGATACAGCTCTGACTTCCGGAGGGGGAATGATGCGCAGCTGCCGCGGATTCCCCCTTTTGCACGTGTATAATCCTTCTTCTAACTCTCCGGTAGCCCTTCATCAAAAAAGCCAGGGAATGTTCTCCTGGCCCGGATCTAGGAATAGCGGAAGAAGGGTTGATTACTGCAGTTTCCTTACATTGACGGCCTGAGGTCCTTTAGGCCCACGTTCCACGTCGAAAGATACTCGATCCCCCTCGCTCAAAGAGCGGAATCCTTCAGACGCTATGGCGCTGTAGTGGACAAATACATCTCCCTGGTCTTTCGTTTCAATAAAACCATAGCCCTTTTTGTCGTTGAACCATTTCACGCGGCCTTCCGACATTTCTGAAAATCCTTTCCTTCTCTGGTACTGTTTACCCTTGCTTGCAGTTTCGCTACTTTGAGCAATCTTGCAAAACCCCCGACGCTTGCCGGCCGACCCCGACCCGCCTTTCCTTATGATCGGACCAGACGCTTGTTCTTATAAGGACAAACTACTACAGCAATATGCAAATCGTGTCAAGCATTCGATTATATTCTCATTCATATCGCGATTTTTTTACAAACGCTCGGCGGCAAGCCTATTGACAATCTTAAATGGATATCCGAGGCAGGTAATTTACTTATCGTTATTTTATGGGAATTATTATTTGTAGATAAAACTTCCTATACCGTTGTCCCTGCGGCCGCCCGGTTCTTTCACACGGAACCAGACTCCTTATCCCCCAAGCAGGTTGTCGAGTGCTTGCGAAAGGGTGGGAAACTGAAACGAAAAACCCTCGGCGAGCAGTTTCTTCGGCTCGGCCCGCTGCCCTTTCAGCAAGACGTTGGCGAATTCGCCGAGAACGGAGCGCACCACGATTGCCGGCACAGGAGGCAGGATGAGGGGGCGTTTCACACTTCTGGCGAGAGTTTTTACAAACTCCGCATTTCTTACCGGATTGGGCGAAACTGTGTTAACAGGCCCTTCAATCGAGGATTTCTCCAAGGCGAACTCAAAGACCCTGAACAGATCCTCTTCATGAATCCATGAAAACCACTGCCTCCCGCTCCCGATCGAACCGCCAAGCAAATAGCGGAACGGGGGGATCATCTTGGCAAGCGCGCCGCCTCCCCTGCCCAGCACAACGCCAAACCGGAACAGAACGACCCGTGACCCGCCGACTTTTGCCCGAAGGGCTTCCCTCTCCCATTTCACACATATCTCGGACATGAATTCACTGCCCGGTGGAGCCTCCTCGTTCAGCACCACGTCGTCGAGACGACTTCCATAAAACCCTACGGCCGAAGCGTTGAGAAGGACCGTCTTCCTCCCGGAGGATGAGAGTGCGTCCACCACATTGCGAGTGGAGAGAATGCGGCTGTTCAAAATGGATTTTCTGGCGGATTCCGTCCAGATCGTGAAAATAGACGTCCCGGCCAGGTTTATGACCGCATCGCTCTCGGCCGCCTTGACCTGCCACGGACCGGGTCTTTTGGGGTCCCCTTCGACGATTTCAGCCCAGGGCAAAGCCTTCTCGCCCCGGCCAGGCGAACGCGTAAGGACGAGAATATGGTGTCCGGACTGTGAAAAGCGCTTGGTCAGATGCCTGCCGACGAACCCCGTCCCCCCGGTAACGAAAATTCTCATTTCGGATTCTCCAGGCGATGAGTGTATGGGTCGCGGACCGCTAGCTGCAGTCCATAAGATAAACTCGGCGGTCCTTCAGTGCATCAGGTGGCGGGAAGGTGTGTCGGTTGTTTTCTGTGACGCTCCCGGAAAAGTTATTCGTTTGATTTCGGCTTGCTGTCCATCCCCCCGAAAACGAACCGTGAAATAAGACCCTCTATATCGAGCGGAGGCTGCGTTTCACGAATTGCGCCGCCCGGTTTGATGTAGTTGTCTGAAGCTCCGGGGGCGATCGAAACGTACTTGTCACCGATGATTCCCATGGTCTTTATGCTTGCAATCGAATCTTCCTCGAGCTGAACATCCTTGTTGATGCCCAGGACGATCTCGGCCTGTCCCTTGTACAGAAGGATCTTGCGCACCTCGCCGATACTCACTCCCGCCATGGTCACCGGGGCTTTGCTCTTCAGCCCGGAAACAGTGGGAAATACAGCCTTGACCTCATACTGGGAACTGCTCAGGCCGATACGCCCCAGGGTCAGTGACAGGTACCCCATGCATATGATTCCCACGATGAGAAAAATCCCCACACCGAATTCGAGGCCCTTTCTTTCCATTTACGCTTCCTTCTTATAGCAATATCGAAGTGATGACATAATCGCTTACCAGAACGCCTATGGAAGAGAGCACGACGCCGTCCGTGGTGGCCTGGCTCACTTCCTCGGGCCCAAAGCTCCCCTGGTCCACGCCTGCGTAAAAGCCCTTGTATGCGCAGATCCACAGAAGCAGGACGGAAAAGCACAGTGATTTGATTATGCCCATGTAGACGTCGGCCCAGACCACGCTCGACGATATCCCGTCCCAGTAAGCCCCGGCGCTTACGCCAAGAAGGCAGACCCCGACGGCATAGCCCCCCAGGATTCCCACCACGTCGAAAAAGGAGGTGAGCAGAGGGAGCGAGATGAAGCAGGCCAGCAGCTTGGGGGAAATAAGATAGGCAAAGGGATCTATCGCCATACACTCCAGCGCATCTATCTGCTCCTCGATGCGCATGATCCCAATCTCTGCCGTTATGGCGGAGCCCGCTCGCCCGGTCACCATAAGGGCAGCAAGAACCGGCCCCAGCTCGCGAATGAGCGACAGGGCGACACCGGAGCCGAGCCAGCCTTCCGAGCCGAACTTGGACAGGGTGTAATAGCCCTGCAATCCGATCACCATACCGGTAAAAGCACCGGTGAACCCGATTACGAAGAAAGACTTCGTGCCGATGAAATGAATTTGCTTGACGACTGGCCAGAATTTGCCGGGAGCGGTGAAAAATCCCCGCAGGGCGTAGAGCATGAACAGCCCGAACCGCCCCGCGCTGAACACCTTCCTCACCCCCCATGCGCCAAGCGACTGTATCAAACGCACTAACATCTGCGTTCCTTTCCGCGAAAGCGCAAACCGCCCGATCCGCTTACAGAGTCAACAGGCGCTATCATCTGCCCTCCAGGAGGCGATCGAAATACGATCCCAGGTTCACCTGGTGCGGGTCCGCTTCTCTGCTCAAAAACTGGCGCACACGTTCGTTATCGGATTGGCGGATTTCATCCGGTACGCCGGCAGCCATCACTCTGCCCTTGTCCATAACCACCATCCGGTCGGCAATCAGGAATGCGCTTTCCAACTCGTGGGTGACCACCACGACGGTCATGCCCAAGGTCTCCCTGAGCTGGAGAAGGAGCCGATCGAGTCCTGCAGCAGTGATGGGATCGAGCCCCGAAGAAGGCTCGTCGACAAACAAAATCTCTGGGTCCATCGCAAGGGCGCGTGCAAGCCCCGCCCTCTTTTTCATTCCGCCGCTGAGCTGGGAAGGCATAAAATCGGAGAAATCGGAAAGGCCGACCATGTTGAGCTTCATGAGCGCCATGATGCGGATGGTTTCGGAAGCCAGTTTGGTGTGCACTTTAAGCGGAACGGCGATATTATCCCGAATGCTCATCGAATTGAAAAGCGCCCCTCCCTGAAAGAGGACCCCTATCCTGCGCCTGTAATTCGTGAGGGAAATGGGAGAAAACCTTCCAAGGTCTTCGCCCTCGATAAAGACCTCGCCGGGACTCGTCGGTTTCAATCCGGTAAGGTGGCGCAAAAGGGTGGTTTTGCCGCAACCGCTGACCCCCATTATGACAGTGACCTGATGCCTGGGGATGCCGAACCTGATATCGAAGAGGACCTGCCGACCCTTATAGAAGCTGTTCAGGCCGCGGATATCTACGAGGTAGTCTGGTTCCATAGAACAACTGTTTCATTCCTGGGCAATAATGCTGGAGAAAATGTCATCGAGTCGCGAGAGTGAAATCATCCGGACCGTGTTGTCATCGAGTCCTTTCAGCCTGAGTTCCCCGCCTCGCGAGCGCATTGCCTTCAGCACCTCCACCATAACGGCCAGGCACGAGGTGTCGGCGCAGTACGCCTTGGAAAAGTTTATCTCAAGCTGTTTCACGCTTCCATTCTGGGCCAGTTTTAAAAAGTCTTTCCGTATCTGAGGTGCCGAATCACGATCAAAACGCCCGGTCAGCTCCATTACGGCATTCCCCGGCCCGGGACCATACGGTTGAGAAGCCATGCCCTTCCAGACCTCCTCCACTCCTGAAAAGGGGCTGGTCAAATCGCCCCGGTTCTGAATCTGTTTTGTGTGTGCGAGCATTTATAGAACATCGGGTTTCAAAGATAAACAGATTAATGTGTCGCCCCGTCTTCCCGTGACGGCAATTCACCGCAACTGCAATAAGAATCAATTACAAAATAATGCCGCTGCATTAGGAAACATACAGGAATGGGTGCCATACAAAACTGCCGCGAAAAAATAGTAAATAGGTTCCCGCATGCCCATTTTTCGTGCGAAATCTCTTTTGTGCTTGGCCGATTCTGTGGGATATTCCCCATGCAACGCATTTTTCGCAAGGAAGCGTGCATGACTGAAGGAAAATTCGCAAACCCCGTTTTGCAGACAATCTATGAACGGCGCAGCATACGCAGGTTTCTGGATGCGCCCGTTGACCACTCGCAGATCATTGAGGCGCTCAAGGCCGCCTCATGGGCTCCATCCGGGTTGAACAACCAACCCTGGCGATTTGCCCTGGTCCGGGACCAGGAGACCAAGGATAAGCTGGCCGGTCTCACACGATACTCGGCCACCCTCAAATCGGCCGGTGTATTGATTGCCGTCTTTCTCGACAGGGAGGCATCATACGACTATACCAAGGACTGCCAGGCAATCGGGGCCTGCATTCAAAATCTCCTGCTCGCTCTGCATTCTTTCGATTTGGGAGCTGTCTGGATCGGCGAAATACTCAAGAACAAGGACAGGGTCCTTCAGATCCTGCAACTGTCTGACCGGCTCGAACTGATGGCGGTGGTGGCAGCAGGCCACCCGGTCGCGCGTAATCAGAGTTCACACAGAAGGCCGATCGAGGAACTCATTGTGCTGGACAGGTAACCGCTGAATATTTCCCGGATCAGGCAATCGGCGGATTCGATGATTTTCGAACACCTCGTGGTGGGAATGCTCCGAACCAACTGTTACCTTCTCGGCGACGAACGAAGCCGCCGGGCGGCAGTAATCGACCCCGGGGGAGCTGGCGGACGCATCTGCTCCCGGATACGGGATCTTGGGCTCGAACTTGCGGCCATTCTCAACACGCACGCCCACTACGATCATATCGTTGCCGCATGGACGCTGAAGAAGGAACTGGGAGGCGAGATTTACCTCAACCCGGCCGACCAGCCGCTTTTGCTCCAGGTGATCTTTGGCCTGGCGATGCGATTCCATCCGGAAATCCGCCCGGTAGCGCCTGATGAAATTGATCGGAAGCCGATCGAAGGGGACATCCTGGAGTTCGGAGAGGTCCGCATCGAAGTTTTGGAGACCCCCGGTCATACTCCCGGCCACGTGTCCTATTATCTGAGCAACCATGGTATTGTTTTCAGCGGGGACACCATCTTTGCAGGCTCCATCGGGAGGACCGATTTTCCGGGCGGTTCCCACGACCAGTTGTTATACTCGGTTCGCACGAAGATACTCACCCTTCCCGACCGGACCGCCATCTACCCCGGCCATGGGCCGAAGACGACCGTAGGGAAGGAGAAGAGAACGAATCCGTTTTTTTCGCAAGACTTTGGTAGAATGTAACGCAGAAGAGTTCGATCAGGGGAATCACGGAATTTTGCAACGGAATCTTTGGAGGAAGAGCCTTATGGAAACTGGGGGAAAAACCGGAAAATGCCTGATTTTTGTCATTTCCCTGTGTCTTTTGGCGGTTTACGGGTGCAGTCATTCTGGTTCACCGCCGCCCAACCCGGTCGTTCAGCAATCGCAGCCCGGGCAGCCGGCTAGTCCGGTCCCTCCCCCATCTGCCGGTCCTCGACCGCAATTCCTGGACTTTCCCGACATTCCGATTCCTTCCGAGCTGGACCTGCAGGCCCAGGATTCCTACGTCTTTCAGGCCGGGTCGATGAAGACGGGCATCCTCACGCTTCGGGGAAGAGTTGATTCGGGTTCCCTAATAAACTTCTTCAGCCTTGCCATGCCGCGCGAAAACTGGAAGCCGAGAGGACAATTCCGGTACAAGCACTCGGCCCTGATCTTCGAAAAGCAGGACAAAACCTGCGTCATCCTCGTCACTGAAGGAACGATTTACACCTATGTGGAAATTTATGTCGCGCCGGTGACCGGGAGTTAAAATACAATTGAATGCATCGCGCGAATATCGTAGCGCAATATCCTATATGCTCGTTCGGAAAGGTTAAACGCAGTCCCATGTTAGAGGGTAAAACCGTTCTTCTTGGCATCAGCGGCGGGATAGCCGCCTATAAAGCCGCCGAGCTCGTCCGGCTCCTGGTGAAAGGCGGAGCGCCGGTTCATGTGGTGATGACCGCCGCAGCACAACAGTTCGTGACCCCGCTTACATTCCAGACCCTTTCGGGAAATCCGGTGGGAACGGATCTTTTCAACATGGAATCCGAGTCGAGGATAGGCCACATCCAGAAGGCAAGGATCCCCGATATCATCATTCTGGCCCCGGCAACAGCCAATCTCATAGCGAAGATGGCCGCCGGGATCGCCGACGATTACATCACGACTATTCTGCTCGCAACCACCTCTCCCGTGCTGGTCTGCCCGTCTATGAACGTGAAGATGTACGAGCACCCGGCTACGCAGAGGAACCTGAAAACCCTGATCGAACTCGGGTACCACGTACTGGACCCCGGTGTGGGTGCTCTTGCATGCCAGGAAATCGGGCGGGGCCGTCTTGCGGACCTGGGCGACATACTGGAAACGGCCGGGCGCATCCTCACCCCTCCCACCCTT
>JAEZXS010000164.1 GCA_023442755.1 Pseudomonadota bacterium
CAGCTGATCGAAACGCTCGTTATGAACGTGATTCAGCTCGAGACGATGCTCGCGAGCAAAACCGCCCGGGTTTTTCATGCGGCATCCGGGAAAGGACTCATCGATTTCGGAATGCGGCGCGCACACGGCCTGGACGCCTCCGTCAAGGCGGCCCGCGCAGGCTACCTTACCGGTTTTCTCGGAACCAGCAATCTCCTGGCCGGGAAGATCTACGGCATCCCGGTCTTCGGAACGATGGCGCATTCCTATGTGACCAGCTTCAAATGCGAGATGGATTCCTTCCTCGCCTTTGCCCGTGCATTCCCCACGAATACCGTGCTCCTGATCGATACCTACGATACGATTTCCGGTGCGAAAAAAGCGCTGGAAGTGGCGAAAAAGATGGCAGGGGAAGGAAAGAGATTGCTGGGGGTGCGGCTGGACAGCGGGGATATGGCAGCTCTGAGCCGAAAGGTCAGATCCCTCTTTGACGATGCTGGCTTTCCTGAGGTGCAAATCCTTGCCAGCGGAAGCCTGGATGAGGGGGGCATCGAAGATCTGACGGCCCGGGGAGCCGCCGTCGATATGTACGCGGTCGGGACCCGGGTTGACGTATCGGCCGACGCACCGTACCTGGATATCGCCTACAAGCTGGTCGAATACGAAGGAAGGCCCGTGCTGAAGCTCTCCAGCGGCAAGAAGACCTGGGTCGGCAAAAAGCAGGTCTACCGGTTCTACGACGACCGGGGACAGATGGATCACGACAGACTGGGACTGCTCGCAGCCGTCGATTCGGAAGGGGAGCCTCTCCTGGAACTCGTCATGGACGGAGGCCGGCGCCTGCATGCCCCCGAACCGCTGGAACGCATACGCTCGCGGTTCGAAATGGAATCGAAGCGGCTGCCGGAAAAATACCGGGCGGTCCATGCGGCCGATATATATCCGGTGATGATTTCCCAGTCCCTCAGAGAGCTGGACGACAATGTGGCCGAGTCCAAACGTTGTGAGGAAATAGAGGTCTGCGGGTAGCTCTCAATCTGCCGCCGTTCTTTTCAGGATTTTTTCTTCATATAGAACTTTACGAGAGTTTGTTCCACAGCCGTACGGAGCGGGTCTTTTCAATGCCGGGCAAGACGTACGGGAATTCGGGGCAGGATGTAACGTGCGTCGAGGCTGCGGGGACGGAAGGGGCAGGTCCGGATTCCGGCCCGGACCACCATGCGAAAAGGCCGCCCGGCTTTAAAACTTTTGCCGCCAGAATCGTGATGTGTTCCGGTTCGAGGCGAACAGCCCGCATCGTTATCAGCTGGAAATGCCCCTGGTTTGCACCCGCCGCGGCAAAATCCTCCCATCGCCCGTGTATTGCCCTCGTTCCCTTCAAACCCAGCGCGGCGATTGCCGCGGTGAGAAAGCTGATCTTTTTGCGACTCGAGTCCAGCAGCACCACTTCGAGGTCGGGGCGGAAAATCTTGAGGGGAATGCCGGGAAAGCCGGCGCCGGTCCCCACGTCGAGGGCGAAGCCTGACTGCGGCAATGCCGGGGCAGGGAGAATGGAATCGAGCAGGTGCTTGACGACTATTTCGTCAGGATCGGTAATGCGGGTGAGATTGATGCGGCGGTTCCAGTCGAGCATGAGTTCGATATGCCGGCGGAACAGTTCCGCCTGCTCCGGCGTGACCCCCGCGCCCGCAGCATCGGAATATTTTAGAATCAGCTCTGTCAGGTTCGGTTCCAGGATTCGATCCTTCAGGATGTTGTATTTCATTTCCCGATACAAAACTGGGAGAAAACCCTGTCGAGCAGATCGTCGTCGGTTTCCCAGCCGAGAATGGCTTCGAGGCGCCTTCGGGCCGACTGAAGCTCGAGGCTGACCAGTTCGCCGTAAGCACCGGACGCGAGCAGCTCTCCGGCGCGCTCCAGTGCCCCTTTCGCTTCCTCGAGGCATTGTTTTTGCCTGATATTGGGCACTATCCCGGATCGGCATTGCTGGAGGGGACGCCTGAGAAATGTCTCGGCAAGATAGGTTTTGAGGCGGTCGATGTCGGCCGCATTCTTGACGGAAAGCCTGAGCACGGGCGCCTGGCCCGGGAAAGCCTGCTGAACTTTTTCGATGGAGAATGCGGGTGGAAGATCGCTTTTGTTCAGCAGAACGATATAGTGCGCCTCGCGCACGGCTTCGTATACCTTTCGGTCTTCACTGCCGAGAGGCCGGCTGTTGTCCAGGAGCCACAGCACTACGTCGGCTTCCGACACCGAGCGAAGGGTTCTTTCTATTCCGAACGATTCGATCTCATCGGGCTGATTGCGTATCCCCGCGGTATCGAGTATCCGGACCTGCACACCCTGCAGCAGGAAGCTGTCTTCGATAACGTCCCTGGTGGTGCCCGGAGCGGCCGTGACGATTGCCCGCTCCTTACCGAGAAGGGCGTTGAGCATGGAAGACTTCCCTACGTTGGGTCTGCCGACGAGAACAAGGGTCAGCCCTTCGCGAAGTATGCGGCCCTCTTCGTACTTGTTGAGCACCGACCGGATGGGTTCAACCACCTCTTTTGCGAGCATCGCCGCGAGTGCTTCGTACGCCGGCAATTCCTCTTCGGCCTCTTCGGGAAGGTCTTCCGCAAAATCTATGAAAGCCTCGATGCGGGTTTGCGCCTGGAGCAAAACTTCGCGCCAGTTTTCGATTTTCGAGCGAAAGTCGCCGCGAAGATGGCTGTTTGCGAGAAGCAGACCCTGCTCAGAACGAGAGCGAATTATTTCTATGACCGCCTCGGCCTGGGACAGATCGATCCGGCCGTTCAGGAAGGCGCGGCGGGTAAACTCGCCCGGTTCGGCCAGTCGGGCGCCGTGGGCCAGGACCAGCTCCAGAATGCGGTTCAGAACGGCATAGCCGCTATGACAGTTGATTTCAACCACGTCTTCGCAGGTATACGTTCGGGGTGCAGCCATGTAGCCGAGGAGCACCTCGTCTATGAGCCGACCCGAAGAGGGGTCCTTTATCCAGCCGTAGTTGAGGGAATGGGATCGAAGGGGCCTGTCCTGATGGGAGGGCTGAAAAATTTTGCGGGCCAGATTCAAGGCCTCCGGCCCGCTTATCTTGATAAGACCGATTCCGCCCTCCCCAACCGGGGTTGCTATAGCGCAGATCGTGTCCTGCAGAAGTCTGAAATCCATTGCGAACGCTTAAAATGGTTTCAGGCCAAAGGCGGAAAATCTATTCCGCGGGAGCATCGTTCTTCTCCGGCTCCGACTTTCTGGCCTTTTTTACAGGATAGATGACAACGCGGCGAAGATTGCCCTCGCCTTTGCTCTTCGTGCGGACTTCATGGTCCTCTTTCAGGGCCAGGTGAATGACTCGGCGGTCCTGGGCGCTCATCGGCCCGGTGGTCAGGGGGCGCCTCGATTTCTTCACCTTATCGCTCAACTGCTGGGCCAGTTCCGTCAGACTCACCTCGCGCTTCGATCGGTAATTCTCGGTATCGACGACGATGGAGATATTCTCCCCGGCCTGCCGGCTTACGATCTTGGATACGAGAAACTGGAGCGCGTTGAGGGTCTTCCCTCGCTTGCCGATGAGAAGGCCGGACCCGTTGCTGATAATGTTCAAATAGTAATATTCATCCCTAGCTTCCCATTCCACGACATTGGGAAGATCGACGTGCTTTAATATCTCTACAAGCACTTCCTTGGCTTTTTCAGCAGCCATTTCAACGGGGGGAACTTTCGCCGTAACGCGAATCTTGGCCTTTCTAGCACCTACAATCCCGAATATTCCCGACGAGCCTTTAGAGATGACTTCTATCTCCAGTTTTTCGCGGGGCAATTTCAGCTTTTGACAAGCCAGAGCGATAGCGTCTTCAACGGACTTTTCTTCGAACTCAAGTACAGTCATGCTCTCCTCCGTCATTCCGGTGAACGGATAAGGTAAGAAAATTTAAGCGGAGAGACAATCGCTTACGCATTGCGATTGATCCAGTATTGCTGAATAATCGACAAAATGTTGTTTACAAACCAATATAGCACAAGACCAGAGGGAAAGTTGATAAAGAAGAAAGTGAACATGACCGGCATTATGAGCATTATTTTTTCCTGGCGCGGATCGCCCGTCGTCGGCGTCATCTTCTGCTGAAGGAACATGGTTATGCCCATCAGAAGTGTGAGGACCGGGATTCCGTTCAACTCGCCGATGAAGGGAAGGTTGACCGAAAATCCGACATGGAGCCTGTCAGGGGCGGTGAGGTCGTTGATCCAGAGCATAAAAGGCTCGTGCCTGAGATCGACCGCCGCATTCAGCATCCGGTAAAGAGCGAAAAATACCGGGATTTGGAGCGCCATGGGCAGACAGCCGCCCATGGGATTTACCTTATGCGTTTTATAGAGCTGCATCAACTCCTGGTTCATCTTCTCGCGGTCGTCTTTGTACTTTTCCCTGAGCTGCGCGATCTTCGGCTGCACCTTTTTCATTTTTTGCATCGAGGTGTAGCTCTTGTGCGTCAGGGGCCAGAAAATGATCTTGATGATGACCGTGAGCAGAATGATAGCCACACCGTAGTTGTGCGTAAAGGAATAGAACCACTTCAGCACGACGAGCAGCGGCTTGGCGAGGAAGGAAAACCATCCGTAATCGACGGCATCGGACAGGTTGTGCCCGGCCTGGCTGAGGCGCTCAATTTTCTTGGGGCCGGAGTAAAGCCTGATTTTGAAGGACTTGGTCTCGTTCTGTGCCAATTCCACGGGGTCGGTAAGGTATACCGTCTGGATGAGCTTCTTCTCGGGGTCTAGGACCCGGGGGACGATCTGATAGCCTCCCTCGGAAAGAGGGATGATCGCCTGGATGAAGTAGTTGTTCTCGTACCCGACCCAGTCGAATGGAGGTTTGGGTAAGTCTTCAGGCTTCGCAAGGTCCTTGGGTTGAAAATACTTGAGGGACCCTTTATTAGAGAACGTAAGTTGGGACTGGTTATAAGATTCGTTCGCGTCGGAGTACGGTTTGTAGTAAAAGCTGACTCCAACCTGATCGACGAGTTTTTCCTCGGAGAGGTTTTGAAGCTGGATTTCCAGGTCAATTACGTATGAGTCCGGCTCAAAGGTAAAAATCTTGGTCAGCCTCGCCTTGCCGGGCACTTCGGAGACAAACGGGACCGTCTGGGCGGGTTCGCCCGGCTTCACTTTGATCTCGACCGGAGCGTCGCTGGAGAAGGAGCGGGTGGAAAGCTGCCAGTCCTGATGATGCACGAGGTCGACGGAAATAGGCAGGTAGCCGCTGTCCCGGGTTGAAATCATCTGCATCGGGGGGGAACCGGGTTCGACCGTTTCGCGATAGTTGTAAAGCAAGAATGAACTTTGACGCGCTCCCTGGGCAATGAGGTCCATATTGTAGAGCGAGTCGCTGAACGACCACGTCTTCTGCTTCGAAAGATCGACCTGCGCGCCGGGTGCCGGGGGCAGCACCGCATTGGGCGGAGCGGCCGGTTTTGGCGCGGTGGTTGTGCTCACTGTCGCCTGGTTCTCGGGCGGTGGCGTCTGAACGGGGCCGAAGTACAGATGCCAGAGCAGGAAAAGGACGAAAGACAGAGCAATTGCCAGGAAAGCTTTTGTATCCATTCAGGAGTTCTCCAGTCAGTTTTTGGAATGAGCCGGCGCGTGCGGAGGAACGGGGTCGTAGCCTCCGGGGTTGAACGGGTGGCAACGCAGAATGCGCCTCAATCCCATATAAATCCCTTTCAGGGTGCCATATTCTTTGATGGCCTCATAGGTATAAGCGGAACAACTCGGATGGAACCGGCAGGCCGGGCCCAGCAGTGGCGAGATGAGATATTGATAAATCCGGACAAGTCCGAGAAGTAGCGAGCGTACCATCAGGAACTGCCATCCTGCTTATGAAAAACCGGAAAGAACTCTTTGTAGATCTCCCCGGGAGTGAGCTTCTCTGCTCCAGGCCGTGCAATGATGACGATATCGCGAGGGGGAAGCGGGATTTGGCGCTTGTTGTGTCTGAACCATTCGCGCACGACCCTTTTGATTCGGTTGCGCTTCACAGCACACCAGAACCGCTTTTGGACCACAAGGCCAAGGCGATGATGTTCCAGGGCGTTCGGAACGAAGTTCAGACCAAAATGGGGAGTTTTCGCGCGTTTTCCCGATTCCTTGACCCGCTGAAAATCGGAGGAAATGCGAATTCTTTCGTGAGGCCGGAAAGAGTAGTTGCCCCTCAAAGAGATTCCTCATCCATTAGATCCGGGCGCCTCACGGCCCTAGACCGAAAGGCGCTTTCTGCCTTTTGCACGACGACGTTTGAGTACCGCGCGGCCACCTTTTGTCGCCATGCGTTCGAGGAAGCCATGGGTGCGTTTTCTTTTAAGATTGCTTGGCTGGAAAGTTCTTTTGGACATGGAAAAACCCTTCTGTTCAAATTGAATTTGCACCCGGATGTGCGGCATACAAACAAGGCGACGCAGCGAAGCTGCGAAATGCCGGAGTCCTGGCGCTGGGTTGAAAAGATTATTGATAATCTAAAGTGTGCCTGATTGTCAAGGCTGCGTGCTCTGTGATATCTTTTTTCCTTTGCAAAAATCGAAATATAAGGTGAGAATTACCCGAGCAGGCGATGATGAACCCGGGGAATGCCGGTGGTTTGGGGAGTTTCACCCGGTTTCGCGACATTGCCGACTTATTATACACCGATTTCAAGTCAGAGTTTTCATAAGGATTGCGGATAGCCAATTCACGTGTTATTAAAGAGCACCCAAAAAAACGGCCTTGAAAGGAGAAAATTAGGGGATGTTCCTCAATCGAATTCTTGGATTCTTCTCAAATGACCTGGCGATAGATCTCGGAACCGCCAACACTCTTGTCTACGTCCGGGGGAAGGGCATCGTGCTGACCGAACCCTCCGTTGTCGCGGTTCGCAAGGACGATCGGGGATCGAACCGGGTGGTGGCTGTCGGAAAAGACGCCAAAATGATGCTCGGGAAAACTCCCGGGAACATCACCGCGATAAGACCGATGAAGGACGGCGTAATCGCCGATTTCGAAGTAGCGGAGGCAATGCTGAGGCACTTCATCCAAAAAGTACACAACCGGCGCAATCTCATCAGGCCGCGAGTCATTATTTGCATCCCGTCCGGAGTGACTCAGGTCGAGAAAAGGGCCGTTCGCGAATCGGCTGAATCGGCCGGAGCGCATGAAGTCTATCTTATCGAAGAACCCATGGCCGCCGCAATCGGCGCAGGCCTGCCCATAACCGAACCCGTCTGCAACATGGTGGTGGATATCGGCGGCGGCACGACCGAAGTGGCTGTCATCTCCCTTGCAGGCATCGTTTACAGCCGCTCCGTCCGGGTAGGCGGGGACAAGATGGACATGGCCGTTTTGCACCATATAAAACGGAAATATAACCTGTTGATCGGCGAGCGCACCGCTGAACTGATCAAGACGACGATCGGCAACGCCTATCCCATGGGAGAGACGGAGACCATGGTCATCAAAGGGCGCGATCTTGTCACCGGAATTCCCAAAACGGTCGAAGTCAATTCGGATGAAATCCGCGAGTCCATCCAGGAGCAGATCGACTCCATCCTCGAAACGATCAAAATTGCACTCGAACAAACGCCGCCCGAACTCGCCGGAGATATCGTGGACCGTGGAATTGTCCTGACCGGTGGCGGGGCGCTCCTCAAAAACCTCGATCACTTCCTGAGACTGCAGACGGGACTGCCGATCATGCTTACTGAAGATCCGCTGTCCACCGTTGTCATTGGATCAGGAAAGGCTCTGGAAGATATCGAGATCCTGAAGGACGTGCTGTCCTGATCGGTAACGGGGTCCATTTGTTGTGATGGGGTTTGCCGATACCCGCGGTTCTCCCCGATTGACGATGGGGTGGAATACGAGTTCCCGGTATTTTAGCTAAAGTGCTCGAATTATGAGATTTTTTAACGCAGGTGTCTGGTTTCGCCGATTGCGTGGCGCTGTCCTCATCCTTGTATTCATAAGTGTATTCCTCTATATATTTTCGCTCAATTTTCGCTCGCCCACTCAGATGGACTTCTTGCAGCGGTCCGTAACGGAAACGGTGAGCCCGCCCGTACAGTTCTTCGGGAAGGTCTTCGGCTCGGTGGAAGATTTCGTGAAGGACTACATCTTTCTCAAGAATATGCGAAGAGAAAACGAGGAATTGAGACGGCAAGTCGCCGAACTGGAAAGCAAGGTTGCAAGCTATCACGAAGCCTATGTCGAAAACCTGCGGTTGCGAAGACTTCTCGACTTCAAGGTCTCGACAAGGGCCGAAACCATTGCCGCCCAGGTTATTATGCACGATATGACCGGGTGGTTCCAGACTCTCATGATCGACAAGGGATTTCGGGACGGAATTTCTCCGGATATGGCAGTCGTAAACGATGAAGGTGTAATCGGGCGTGTTCTCGACGTTTCCGATCGGAACTGCCGGGTGCTCCTTCTCACGGACCCGGGCAGTTCGGTGGATGCGATCATCCAGCGAAACCGGGTGCGCGGGATTCTGGCGGGCAAGGATGCAAGCGGGTGCGTATTGAAGTATGTCCGGGGCAACCTCGATGTTCAGGTCGGGGACCTCGTTGTGAGTTCCGGAAAGGACGGGCTGTATCCGAAAGGACTCCGGCTCGGCGTGGTGCAGGGGGTTTACAAAGACCCCGTTGATCTTTTTCAAAGAATCGATATCAAACCGCTGGTGCGCCTGAGCGCGCTGGAGGAAGTCCTGGTGATAAAGCGCGGGGGCGGCACCCTCGACCTTGACCCCGGGACGGAAATTCCTCCCGCCAAGGCAGATAAGAAATGATGCGGTCTGCGCAGATCGCGCCCGATTTTTCACCCGGGCGTCTGGTCAGGATTTTCCTATATACCTTTATTGCTATGCTGCTGCAGGCTCACCTAGTGGCGCGTCTGCCGTACCAGGCGTTTCGCATCGACCTGTTCATCCCCGTGATGTTTGCCGTTGCGATCGAATGGCCTCCCTTCGCGGGCCTTGTATGGGCGTCGGTGTGGGGGTATATGATCGACAATTTCTCCGGCGAATTCTGGGGGCTGCATGTGGCATCCTACATGGTGACGATTTGTCTCGTCAACATGGCGTCCGATAGATTCGACTGCCAGAACCCCGTTTACCAGATGGGACTGGTCGGAATGTGCGCCCTCGGCCAGTCGGTTGCTCTCGGCCTTTTCATTTCATTCGTGCCGATGGATTTGCAGTCGCTGACCTCGACCTGGATCAGCCTGGGAATTCGGACCCTGCTGTCCATGACGGTTGCGCCGTTCGTGATCTATCCGATATTAAAACCGAAAAACCTGTTTTGAGTCACAGGCCGATTTGGGCAGATGCATATGCCAATGAGCCAGAAAAGCAAAGGGTTTGACAGCCTCAAGATCATAAACTGGGAAAGCACCGGAACGGTTTCGTACCAGAAGCAGCATATCCTTCTGTGCGGGATGGTGCTTCTCATTTTTGTGATCTATATCATGCGGCTGTGGCACCTCCAGGTCCTCCAGGGGTCCTCCTACCGGTTTCAGTCCGAGAATAACCGGATACGGATAGAGGATGTCGCCGCCGGACGCGGAATCATTTTCGACAGAAACGGGGTTCCCATTGTCGAGAACCGTCCCGCATACCACCTGGTCATCATTCGTGAAGACATCCGGGACATGGAGGGGACTATCCGGGAACTGGCCCGTTTGTGCGAACGCCCCCCCGAGGAGTTCTTCTCGGTCATCGAGGCGAACAGGACGACCCCGAAATTTATCCCCCTGAGGCTGGCGTCGGATCTCGACAGGGATACCCTTGCACGAATCGAGGCCCAGAAGATCCGCCTTCCCGGGGTGGTGATTCAGCTCGAACCCAAGCGCGAATACAAATGGAACGGCTCGGCGGCGCACTTGATCGGGTACCTCAGCGAGATTACGGAAGGCGAGCTGAAGAGTGAAAAATACGCCGGGTACTACCCGGGGGAAGATATCGGAAAGATCGGCGTGGAGGGAACCTTCGAGCAATACCTGCACGGGAAGCGGGGAGGGCGGCAGGTCGAGGTCGATGCCGTGGGAAGACGCATGCGGCTGCTCGCGGAGGTGCTCCCCATTTCCGGCCGCAATCTGTGGCTCACGCTGGATATGGACCTGCAGAGGCTGGCCGAATCGCTTCTCGAGGGCAAAACGGGCGCCGTTGTTGCGGTCGATCCCAGGGACGGAGCGGTGCTCGCTTTTGCGTGCAATCCGACTTTCGACCAGGAGAAGTTTATCCGCGGGCTGAAACGAGATGAATGGCTCGCGCTGAGCAAACATCCGGACCATCCGCTGCTCAACCGGGGAAGCGGCGCGGCGTATCCACCGGGGTCCACCTACAAACCTTTCGTTGCCCTCGCTGCGCTCAAGGAAGGCATAATAAATTCGACCACCACCTTCACCTGTCCCGGATATTTCCCCTACGGCGGGCGAAATTTCCGCTGCTGGCGGGATCACGGCCACGGTACGGTCGATCTGGAGAGGGCTCTGATCCAAAGCTGCGACGTCTTTTTCTACCAGACCGGGATGAGGCTCGGTGTGGACCGGCTGGCCCAGAACGTAAACATGTTCGGTCTGGGGGAGAGGTCCGGAATCGGCATTTCGGGGGAGCACCCCGGCCTCGTGCCGACTTCGTGGTGGAAAAAGCAGGCCACTGGAATACCGTGGCAAAAGGGCGAAACGATATCCATCTCGATCGGGCAGGGCTTCGATCTGGCTACGCCGCTCCAGCTTGCTATGGGGTACGCTGCGATTGCAAATGACGGGAAGCTGTGGCAGCCTTACGTGGTCCGGAAGATCGAGGGGCGCACCGCCGACGAAGTAGATGAGCTGAAGCCGAAGCTCAAGCGCAAGATCCCCATCGAGCAGCGGTACTTCGACCTGGTGAAGAAATCGCTGATGGAAGTGGTCGAGGATGGAAGAGGGACGGCGCACAGCATTCGGGATGCTTCCATCCAGATTGCCGGAAAAACCGGGTCGGCCCAGGTTGTTCACGTCGCCCAGGGGGCAAACAGGAAGCTGCTGGAAAAACTGGCCAAGTATAAAGAAAAAGATCATGCATGGTTTGTCGGCTATGCC
>JAEZXS010000227.1 GCA_023442755.1 Pseudomonadota bacterium
TGAAGACGGGAACATTACGGGTGCTCTCGGCGGTCGATTGTACTTCCTTCTTTTCGGGAAACTGCAGATCCTTCTCATCGGCCATGATTATCACCTCCTATGGACAGAGCCGGGCTACTCGCTCTTGATTTCGATTTTGCGGGGTTTGGCCTGCTCGGCTTTCGGCAACACGATCTTGAGCACGCCGTTTTTGCATTCCGCCTGTATGCCTTCCGTGTTCACATCGTCGGGCAGTGTGACCGCCTTCCGGAAAATCCCCCATTTGCGTTCCCTGCGGTGGTAGTTCACGTTCTGCGCTTCTTCGGGCTTGCGCTCGCCGGTCAGGGTGAGAGACCTCCCGTGCACGGAGATGTCGATGTCCTCGGCCCTGATGCCGGGGATTTCCGCTTCGATGCAGATCCTATCGCCGTCTTCCCTCACCATGATAGGCGGAAACACGCCGGATACAACCGGAGCGGACGCTCCCTGTTCGCTGAAATTGGACAGGAGCCGTTCCATATGCCGGCGAGCCTTTTCGAAATCTTCCATGGCGGTAGAGAAATCGGGCCAGAGCCAGTTGGGGTATCTTAGTATAGCCATAAGTCAGCCTCCTTTGGGATGAACTCGTAGAATGTTGTCCTGAGCCTGTTGGCAGCGTTAAAGTAATGCTGGGGACTGGGGGTGTCAATACACGCCAAAAAAAGTTTTCGTGTAAATTGATTTCCCTGCCCGGAGGATTTATCTATACAGGTAATCGACACTGAAACTCCATTATTATGTATATCCACAGGCGATAAACCGGGAGGAGTCCGATCATGAGAAGGATACGCTTTGAAGATGAAGCCCCTTCGCCGGGTTCGACGCCTGCCGTGCTCTATCTTACCCGGGACCAGATAGATCACCTGACGCGAGTCTTCCGGGTCTGGTACGACTCCGCTCCATCCGTCTTTACCCGGCGGGTGCGCGGAAGATATTGGATGGCGTTCCTGCTGCTGCGCTTCACCGGTGCGAGGATCGGGGAGATCCTGAGAGTGAACGACCTGACCGATGTCGATCTCCAGCACGGCAAAATTCTGATAACTGTTGAAGTCGGGGGTAAAAAGTCTCCCAGGATCGTTCCCGTCCCTCCTTATGTCACATCCAACCTCGTCGAATATATCGAGGATTTTCCCGGCATGCGCGGAAAGGTTTTTGCCCTCGACCAGGGAAATTTCAGGAGGGAGTTTTACCGGAGGGCCGAGGAAGCGGAAATTCCCCGGGCACTGTCACATCCTCACATTCTGCGCCACACGCGCGCCATCGAAATGATCCGGGCCGGGGTGCCGCTCACCGTAGTCCAGACGATCCTCGGGCACACGGTTTCGAGCACGACCGTAATCTACCTGGAACAGGTTACAGTTACCGGCGACCCCAAATCCATTCTCGAGGACATGGGCCTGATCTAGTTGTTCCGAAGCGGTTTGCCGGGGTATATTGTAGGAGTATATAAAAAAAGAGAGCCAGGGTTTTCCGGGGCTGGAGGGGGGGCCTGGCTCTCACGATGCGGAAGAGAATATGCACCGTGCATTTAATAAGTCTTTTTTTAGCGGCTGCCAGTACCCTCGATAAAGTATTTTTGACGGGTAAATCCATGTAGACGCCCTCCAACCCCAGCATAAGGAAATACACTTGGCGGAAACCGATCATTCCCGCCGTCCGCTCCGGATGGCGCTCATTTTCCCACCGGCCATGCCCCCTGCCGGCCCCCCTCTCGGGATCGCATCCCTCAAGGCATACATGGAATCGCGCGGTCCGGATTCCGTCCGAAACTTCGATCTCAATCTCGCCTACTACGAACAGGCGTTCCGGTGGCTCGAAAACGGCCGGCTGAAGATGAGCATCCGGAAAATGGACCAGGAAACCACCGCACGGGAAGCAGCCGCGGCAAGGGATTTCTTCCGCGGAGGCGCCGGACTCGAGAGCTTTTTCGACCCGGGCCGCTACGACCGCCACGCACGCGTGTACACCCGGTTCGGATCGGTCCTGAACGGGCTTTTCGACAGCTTCTCCCGAAGGGTCCTTCTCGGCCTGCCCGTCCCCCCGCTCGTCCGTCGGTTCTTCTCCGACCTGATCGCTCCGGTCAAAGCCTTTGCACCCGACCTGGTGGGATTTTCGGTTCTTTTCAGCCAGCAGCTTTTCTTCGCCCTGGCGCTGGCCAAATTGTGCAAAGACTTCGGCGCCCGGACGGTGCTCGGCGGTGCGACTTTTTCGGTAATGCCCGATCCGGGGCGGCTCGTATCCAGCCCCCTGGACGTCAGCGCCGGAAAAGAAAGCGGCCTTGTGGAACTGACCTCCGTCATCGACTACCTCATCACCGGCGAAGGAGAAGCCGGCCTGGGAGCGCTTTGCGAAAGCCTCGCCCGCGGCTCGGGCGACTTCTCGCAGGTCCCCGGCCTGATCTTTGCCGCCGGGGCCGGACCTCAGAACAATCCGCCGGAATCCGTCGCCGACCTGAACAGCCTTCCCGCACCCGATTTTTCGGACTTTCCGCTCGAAGAGTACCATTCGCCCGTTCCCGTTCTGCCCTATCTGTCTTCGCGGGGGTGCCCCTGGCGGCGCTGCGCGTTCTGCACACACCAGAAAACCTATCTCGAATACAGGGAACAGGAAACGGCGGTCGCGGCAAAAAATCTTGAGGATTTGAAGCGCAGGCATGGAATCTCGCATTTCTGCCTGGTGGACGAGATGATCCACCCGCACAGGCTGGACCGGCTCTGCTCGCACCTGGTCGAAATCGGCGAAGGCATTTTCTTTTCAGCCTATGCCAAACCGGCCGGCGGCTTCACGCCGGAACTTTTCGGGAAGGCCTTCGGCGCCGGCCTGCGCGTTTTGATGTGGGGGCTTGAATCGGGAAGCGAGCGCGTGCTCGGCCTCATGCGGAAAGGAACAAGGATAGAAGAAGTCGGAAAAATCCTGTCCGCCTCTCACGAGGCAGGCGTGTGGAACCTGGTCTTCGTCCTTTTCGGCTTTCCGACCGAGACGGAAGCCGAGTGGCGGAGCACCCTGGACTTTCTGGAGTCGCATCGTGACAGCCTCGATGCCCTCTCCAAGTCGCAGTTCGTACTCCTCGAAGGATCGCACGTCTTCCACGAACCCGGAAAGTACGGTATCGCGCGCATCATCGACCGGCCGCAGCGCGACCCCGTTTCCATCGCCTATGACTACACCGTTTCCGAGGGTCTGAGCCAGGAAGAGGTCGGACGAAAATTCCAGGAAACATTGCCGCAGCTATCCGGAATCGGCCGCTCGCCCTTCTTCGGGCAATTCCGGGAACACATGCTCATCTATGCGGCAAGTCGGGCAAAGCCCGGGCAGCCAGGGGCACATTGAATGAATTGAAAATCACTGGCTATTCATTTCAGTCGAAGACGCGAAGGAAAGGCAATGATATGGACTGCTTCGTTCGATCTGGGGGGCGTGTAATGTATAGGTTCATGTCAGTCATGTCTTTTCTCGCGCGAAGCTTGCTATGTTGAGGTAAGGCCGCGAAGAAAGAATTGCTTTCACGGCTGGGTGGGGGAGCGGCTTGTAGCCGCGATGCATGGTCTTCGACGGTGCGCATTTGTCTTTTCCCACGCGAAGGCGCGAATCCCGCGAAACGCGGGAGCGAAGAAAAGCCAAGGCGCCAAGTTGTTTTTCTCGTTCCCATGCTGCTTTTTACCGGCATTTTGCGAGCCGGCTTTCGCTGGGTCCGTGAAGGGCAAAGTCAAGGCGCGAAGGAAGGCAGGAGCAAAGCCTTCATTCCTTTTGCGGGAGCGGCTTCCTGGCCGTAATGGGTTTTAGCCGGCCTGCGGAATTGGTTTCTTTTTCAAGCCGCGAAGGAAGACGCGAAAATGCAGATGGAACCTGCCCGGATTGTCCGCACTTTCACCGGCCATGAGGCACGCCCTCAAGTATCCCTAAGCCTGCCCACAACCGGCCAGGCATGAACACCACATATGATTCGGGAAGGTTGTGTTTTCCTGCGCACAGTGGAAGCTCAGCGGCGCGGCTTTACCGTGTCCGCTGGAGCTTCTTGTTGGATCGACTCCTGTTGCTTCCAGTAGTCCTGGTAGAACTTCACCTGCTGGTCTAGTTTTATGGGTTTATTGTTGAGGTGACGCCAGAACGAGTCAAGAATGATTCCCGACATGTCATCAGGATGCTCGATCCCTTGTGTGTTGAACCACTTAGCGAGGCGTGATCCACCCCACAATCCCCAGTTATTCCGCATCCACATCCCGAGACTCATGTGGTAACGGATCATGTCGTTTTCAGTGCCGCCTCGCATCTTCTCGATATCTTCAGGTTTGAGCAGTTTCTCCAATTGGACGAAACATTCGTCCAAATCCTTCGGTATATAAGCCTCTTTCTGAGAGTTTTCTGCTTCCGCTGGTGCGGGTGCCCGCTGAGTGGCCTTGCAGCCAACGAACAGAGCCAGACACACAAGGAGCATGATTGGGGCTCTTCTCATTCTACTCCTCCGATCCGAACTGACCCTCATAAGTTGTAGCAACTTGCTTTCCGGTCTGCAAACACTTCGGTTCACCTAGCAAACATTAGATAAGGCCAGTACAAATGATCAGAAGGCAGTGTACAATGCTGAAGGCTGGCGTCAAGCCCTGGATTGTCCTCTTTCTTTTTCCAAGAGAGCTTGCCAACATCTTGAAGTCCAAATGTTTTTTCGAAATGTTCCCAATATCCTGAGTTGCCGCAAGTTGCAGGGCAGCAACGGCAACCGGTGATCGATACCGGCAGTCATGACATGGGCAGGGGCGTTTCCAGGCACTGGACATTCCACTGAACCCGCTTGCTCCCTATAAGTTCACGGGTGTCAGTGGACAAGAGCATCTTTCGTCGGACTGGAGACTCGGGATTTAAGAGCACGGATTTTGTTCCCCATACGTCAGAAAAATTATCCGCAGGTGAAAAAAACGCGTGGTAACCGTGCCCAAACACTAAGCACTGATGCTGAGAGCGGGGAAGCAGTAAGGCGGGACAGGCAGAAACGCAGGACGGATCAATCGCTGAAGCGCAGTGAAAGAAAACAAGATATGCAAAAGCGGTTCAGAATTATCTGAACAGGAAGTAATCCGGTGCCGAAGAATTCTTCAACGGAAGTAGTGCAGCGAGGCAGAGCGGCTTATTTACACGTGGTCACCGTTTCAGTGAAGTCGGTGCCTTCAAGCGACTGAATCGGTGCGGCACTGGTGCAATAAGAGTGCAGTAAAAGTGCAGTAAAAGTGCGGGAAAAGGCCGTTACTTCGGCCTGCAGCAAGGATCTGACGGAGATAAAATAAAAGGTTTACCGGCAAGGGGGCGGCTCGTTTGTTCAAAGCTTCGCCTGGCCCCCGATTCTCTTTGAAAAATGAATAGCAGCGTTTTCCGGACGCCCGGGTTCTTTCTTCTCGGCTTATCACCCTTTGAATTGACAGCTATACACTCTGCGTGGGAACCGGAGAACACCCCGCCGCTGATTTTCGCGCCTTTCTTCGCGGCTTCGCGCCTTCGCTTGGGAGAAAATCAACGCGCACCTCCGAAGACAAAGCATACCGGCTGGAACCACTCATACAGCAACATCAGCCCATAAAGTTCTCTTCTTCGCGCCTTGCTGCAGTACAGCAATCTTCGCGTGGGAATAGAATCCACGACCCGCCTGTCTCAACGTGTACGATCGTCCAATCGCAGCCGCAAGCCGCTCCCACAATTTACTGGCACCATCCTCAACCCTTTATGGTTTGCCCTTCTTCGCGGCTTCGCGCCTTCGCGTGGGAGAAAATCAACGCGCACCTTCGAAGACAAAGCATCGCGGCTGGAAGCTCTCATACAGAAACATCGGCCCGGGAAGATCTTTTCCTTCGCGCCTTACTGCAGTACAGCGCGCTTCGCGCGATAAAAATAATCCGCAATCCAGCCCGCCTCAGTGTGCTAAATGCCAAGATCATCCAATCGCGGTCCCGCCAGGGCGGGGCCGCGCCCACAAAAAAACACGCGCCAACCGCGACCCGTTATGGTTTTT
>JAEZXS010000256.1 GCA_023442755.1 Pseudomonadota bacterium
AGCCGGATCGAGGAAATGGTGGAACGGACGAACTCTGTCATTATTGAGAACTGCTCCTGCACCTTTTTGAATCTTTTGTGCAGGCGCGAGGAGAGAAGCCGGGTCAATACTGCCAGTACAGGCATCGGGGAAATGGCAATGACAGTCAGCAGCGGATGTATGTAGAGCATAAACCCTATTGCCGCCAGCCCCATGAAGACGGCGTCCACGGATGCGACGACCCCCATCCCGGACGCAAGCTGGACGGAGGAGAGATCGTTGGTCGCCAGGGCCATTACCTCCCCGGTCGTGGTCTTCTGAAAGAATGTCTTATCAAGGGTCAGCACATGCGAAAACATCCGCTTGCGCAGATCCGTCTCAAGTATGCGGGAAAAACCTAAGATGAGCTGACGCCAGACGAAACGAAAAAGTGCGATTATAAGGGCAATCCCGACGATGCTCATCCCATAACCGAGAAGTCTGCCGGGGGATGCGGTTCCATTTTGAATGGCGTCCACCGTCCATTTCACCACGCGCGGTATGTACAACTGGAGTACATCCACCACGATGAGTGCGAAAAAACCGCCCAGAAGCCTCGCATAATGGCGCCTGAAGTAAGGAAGGATCAACCGGATCGAACGCCAGGAACTTTCCTCCATTTCGGCCGAAGCAGCTTTAAAGCCGGGATTAGTAAAAAGACCTCTCACAGACAGCTATTCTCCACACCGGTTCGAATCCGACCGGCATTCATTGCCTATCGTTCCATAAATATAGTTTTCGAAATCGGCGGATGCTCCACTGTCGATCAGGTTCCGGTTGAGTCTACGACAAACCTGGAATAAATTCTTCATTGTTTTAGTCAATGGCTGTGCACCGTCGATCGATTACTCCGGAAATCGTCGCTCCTTTCGAGAGGAAAGCAAATGAAAAAGATGGGTCCAGTAAACGCATTGTATCCCATGCCGACCACCATCGTCGGTGCAACCGTCAATGCCCGGCCAAACTTCCTAGCCGTCGCCCACGTCGGAATCATGAACCACGACACCCCCCAGTATGTCTCAATAGGTCTCAACAAGGCACACTTCACGAATGCCGGAATCAGGGAAAACGGCACATTCAGCATTTGCCTCCCCTCGGAGGACCTCGTCGTCGAAACGGATTACTGCGGAATCGTAAGCGGCAGAAAAACAGACAAGGCCGTCCTTTTCGACGTCTTTTACGGAGAACTCCAAACCGCCCCCATGATCAGCCAATGCCCGATCTGCATGGAATGCCGCCTCGATCGCATCCTGGATTTTCCCCGTCACCAGATATTCATCGGCGAACTGGTGCAAACGTATGTCCAGGAATCCGTCATTTCGGAGGGGAGCATAGACCTCGTCAAAATCAAGCCGCTGCTGTTCGACATGAACACTAAAAGATATTATGCCCTTGGCGGTTCTTTGGGAGACTGCTGGAGCATCGGCAAACGCCTCAAAGGTGCATGAACGGTCCAGGTCAGATCACGCCGGCAAATTCCTTACCCGCCTGGTATGCTTCTTCCGTGTATGCCGGGTGGCTCAGGATGTCCTTCGGCCCGTCAAGGCCGCGGTATAGAAGGCTTTTCCAAAGATCCATGTCGAGGGTGTCCAGAAAATACTTCACCGTGAGATGGACCCCGTCGAAGAGCTTCTTTCCAGAAGTCGCTCCGGCGGCAATGAACAGCGCCTTTCGCGACGGCTGCCTGATGCCGAAGGGAGCCTTTTCGATGAAGTACTTCTTCACCCACAGGGCCTGGCACCTGTCCATGAATGCCTTCATATGGGCGCTCACCGTATAAAAGAATATGGGCGATGCGAGCATGAGACCGTCACACGCGGTGAGCTTATCATGGAGCGCCTGAAAATCGTCCTGTATTGCGCACCGCCCCGTCTGTCTGCACGCATAGATCTCGAGGCACGGCGAAATCTTCAAATCCCGCAAAAACACCTCTTCCACTTCCGCCCCGTTATCGGTTGCGCCTCGCACCGCGTTTGCAAGCAGTACGGAAGTATTGCCCTTCCGCCGAGGACTCCCGTACAGCGCCAGAATCTTCTTCATATCCCTTCAAATCCTTTCCGCTCTCCAATCACCACAACTCCCCTAACCGCACTCAAATCATACCACACCGGAGAATAGGCTCTCCAGTATGCGGAGATCATGTGGATGAATTAAAATGTATTATCATATGACATGAGGGCAGCTTGGCACTGGACCGTTCCTTACCACATGGAGATTCTTTGATGCAAGATGAGGGCGAGGTTTATGATCTCATAATCCTCGGCGGAGGCCCGGCAGGCCTTACAGCCGGAATGTACGCAATGAGGGCGGTTCTCAAAACAGTCCTGATCGAAAAAGCGACCCCCGGAGGCCAGCTCGCCATCACCAAGGGAGTGGAAAACTATCCCGGTTTCGAGGACATAAGCGGGCTGGAACTCTCCGACAAGCTGCTGCAGCATGCCCAGTCTTACGGCCTCCCGCTGCTGCAGGATGAAGCCGTGTCGATCGAGCCCGGGGCCGAATTGCATTCAGTCCGCCTCGGCAACGGAAAGCTCCTGAGGGGACATGCGGTCCTTATCGCCACAGGTGGAAATCCCAGGAAGCTGGGCATCCCCGGAGAAGATGAAAACCTCGGACGGGGCGTTTCCTATTGCGCCAAATGCGATGGTTTCTTTTTCAAAGACAGGGTCGTCACCGTCATAGGCGGAGGGGATACCGCCCTGGAGGAAGCCCTCTATCTTGCAAAGCTGGCATCCAAGGTCTACCTGGTGCACCGCCGGGATAGCTTCAGGGCGAGCCGACTCCTGCAACAGCGAGTTTTAAATTCCGGGATCGAACTGGTGCTGAATTCGACCGTCACCAACATCTGTGCCGACGATGATGCCGTGCAATACATCGAAACGGAAAACCTCGTCACCGGAGAGAGAAAATCCATAGAGACCGAAGGGGTGTTCATCTTCATCGGACTGCATCCCAACAACCAGATCGTTCCCCCGGGAATCACCATGGACAGCTCCGGATATGTAATAACCGACGAAAAATGCGCAACCAATATTCCCGGAATATTCATAGCAGGCGACCTCAAGCAGAAGTACGCAAAGCAGATAGTCATCGCCGCTGCCGAAGGCTGCGTTGCAGCGCTTGCTGCAGCCAGCTATGTAGAGGCGAAAAAGAACGGAATCGAGTAACAGGCCGTCGAGGCGCGTTAACATCGGTTTGGCGCCTTCAGATAGTCAACGCAGCCTATTTTTCTTATCTACCCCACTTTGCCCTTTACATTCCTCTTCAGCGGGGATAATAGTTCTCCACAAAGAAAGCGTATTAGGGTGAACAGCTTCTAATACATTATTTCACAATAGACTGCTCCCGCTCTTTAATAGTAAATGTGCTTTTTGTCATTTATTTCCCATCGTTTGCTCATGTTCTCGTTTGACAAAGATTTGCACAACTTGTAGAGTTTTCGTATCGCAAATTGCGCTGGTTTGCGATTGTTTCGGAAGAACGGCCCTGCATTGCGGACTGTCACCTTTTGCCTGAATATTTCCTGCCGGTCTCCGGCTGAAATACTTTAGACATTTGTGACAAGAATCACACATGCCGGTCGATCCTCCGAGCAGGTTTCATGTTGACTGACGATTTTCGTTGCTGATTTCCGACAGGAGGACGCTGACTATGAAACTGACACGCAGGGACTTTCTAAAAGTCTCTGGTGCCGCAGGCGCCGGTCTGGCCGCAACGGGTCTGGGTTTGGACCTGAAGCCCATTGAGGCCTATGCCTGGGAACTGCGCACCAAGGACGCCAAGGAGACTCCCACAATTTGCTGCTACTGCGCAGTGGGTTGCGGTATTCTCTGCCACACGGACAAGAAGACCGGGAAAGTCATCTACACCGAAGGCGATGCAGACCATCCCATCAACGGCGGAGCGCTTTGCGCCAAAGGAGGTTCGGCTTACCAGATCGCCCAGAACGAAAAACGCGCGGTCAATGTCCTGTATCGCGCTCCCAACAGCGATAAATGGCAGGTCAAGAAGTGGGACTGGGCGCTAAAGGAAATTGCAAAGCGGGTCAAGAAAACCAGGGACGCCACATTTGTCGCGAAGAACCAGGCCGGCCAGGTCGTAAACCGCTGCGAAGGCATCGCTTCGGTCGGCAGCGCAGCAATGGACAACGAGGAATGCTGGATCTACCAGGCAATGCTGCGTGCTCTCGGGATCGTGTATATAGAACACCAGGCCCGTATCTGACACAGCGCTACTGTAGCGGCTCTGGCAGAGTCGTTCGGACGCGGCGCTATGACGAATCACTGGATCGATCTTGCGAACAGTGACTGTATTCTCATTATGGGCAGCAACGCTGCCGAGAACCATCCGATTTCCTTCCGCTGGGTAATGAAAGCCAAGGACGGCGGAGCTAAAGTCATCCACGTCGACCCCCGATTCACCCGCACATCCACAAAGGCGGACATCTATGCACCCCTGCGGTCAGGAACCGATATCGCGGTTCTGGGCGGGATGATCAAATACATCATCGAAAACAACAAATATTTCAAAGACTACGTCGTCAACTATACCAATGCATCTTACATAGTGAGCGAGAAGTACGGGTTCAAGGACGGATTCTTCTCGGGTTTCGACCGGCAGAAAAACGCCTATGACGCATCTGCATGGGCCTTCGAACTCGACGAACAGGGAATTCCCAAAAAGGACCTTACCCTTCAGAATCCGCGCTGCGTTTTCCAGCTTCTCAAAGCTCACTATGCGCGCTACGACTTCGATACCGTTTCGTCCATATCCGGAACACCCAAAGAAGACCTTCTGAAAGTCTACGAGGCCTACAGCGCTACCGGAGTCCCCGACAAGGCCGGAACGATCATGTATGCGATGGGCTGGTGCCAGCATACAGTCGGCGTCCAGAACATCCGCGCCATGTCGATCATCCAGCTTCTGCTCGGGAACATGGGCATCGCAGGCGGTGGCGTGAACGCACTGCGCGGTGAATCGAACGTCCAGGGATCGACGGATGCCGGACTTCTTTTCCACATCCTGCCAGGCTATCTGCCCACTCCCTCGGCTTCCCTGGCAACCCTTGCCGACTACAACAAAAAGAACACGCCGACTACAAAAGACCCGCTGAGCGCCAACTGGTGGCAGAACCGGCCCAAGTACATGGTGAGCCTGCTCAAGGCTTTCTATGGGGATGCCGCAAAGCCGGAAAATGAATTCGCCTACAGTTGGCTTCCCAAGCTCGACGAGGGGAAGCAGTACAGTTGGCTCGATCTTTTCGATGCCATGTACAACAAGCAGATCAAGGGTTTCTTTGCCTGGGGCATGAATCCCGCCTGCAGCGGCGCCAACGCCAACAAGACTCGCGAAGCGCTCGGCAACCTTGACTGGCTGGTCAATGTCAACGTGTTCGACAACGAGACCGCGTCTTTCTGGAAGGGCCCGGGCATGAAGCCCAAACAGATCAAGACGGAAGTGTTCTTCCTGCCCTGTGCTGCCTTTCTGGAAAAAGAAGGCTCGATTTCAAACAGCGGGAGATGGGCGCAATGGCGCTACAAGGCCCAAGAGCCCACAGGAAGCTCCAAGCCCGACGGCGACATCATATACGAACTGTTCCTCGAGATTCAGGATCTCTACAAAAAGGACAAAAAGGGCAAGTTCGGCGATCCCATCCTCAATCTGAAGTGGGATTACGCCACCAACCATGCCTTCGATCCGCACCTTGTGGCCAAAGCCATCAACGGCTACTGGACAAAAGACAAGACGATAGGCGACAAGACCTACAAAAAGGGCGAACTTGTCCCCGCTTTTGCCCTGCTCCAGGACGACGGGTCCACATCGTGCGGCACCTGGATTTATTGCCAGAGCTACAACCAGGACGGCAACAACATGGCGCGCCGCGAGAAGAGCGACCCGAGCGGCATAGGACTCTATCCGAAATGGTCCTGGGCTTGGCCCGTAAACCGAAGGATCATTTACAATCGTGCCTCGGTCGATCCGACCGGCAAGCCGTGGAATCCGAAGAAAGTGGTCATCGAGTACGTCGGTGAGGTGAAGGACGGCAAGTATGCATCCGGAAGCTGGAAAGGCGATGTTCCGGACGGTCCGTGGCCTCCTTTGAAAAACCCGGACGGTTCGCCCAGAGCCGACGGGAAACAGGCTTTCATCATGAAGTCGGACGGGTACGGCGCCATTTTCGGTCCCGGACTCAAGGACGGCCCGTTCCCCGAGCACTACGAACCGCTTGAATGCCCGGTTACCAAGAATCCTTTCAGCCCTCAGCTCCACAACCCGGTAGCGGCCGTCATGAAGTCTCAGAAGGACGTCATAAAAAGCGGCGATCCCAAGTACCCCTTCATCGGGACGACTTACAGGGTTACCGAGCACTGGCAGACAGGGGTTCTCACCCGTTTCCTGCCCTGGCTGATAGAAGCCGAACCGCAGCTCTTCGTGGAAATGAGCGAGCAACTTGCTCAGCTCCGCGGGATCAAGAATGGCGAAAAGGTGATAGTCGAGTCTCCGAGAGGCTCTCTCGAAGCTGTGGCGATCGTGACCAAACGCTTTAGACCGTTCAAGATTCAGGGGACTGAAATACACGAGGTCGGCCTCCCCTGGCACTTCGGCTGGGTCTATCCACCGGACGGAGGCGACAGTGCGAACCTGCTGACGCCCGCAGTGGGCGACCCCAACACGCGCATACCTGAATCGAAAGCGTTTATGGTCAACGTACGCAAGAAAGGGGCGTAAGCCATGGCAGGTAAGAGCTTTTTCATAGACACGTCGCGCTGTACCGCCTGCAGGGGCTGCCAGATCGCTTGTAAGAACTGGAACAAAAACGGCGCCTCTGCGACGAAGAACCTTGGCACTCACCAAAACCCGCCCGACCTGGACGGCAACACTTACAAACTTGTCCGCTTCTCCGAAGTGGAAACCGACGGCAAGATCGGCTGGTACTTTTTCGCCGATCAGTGCAGGCACTGCCTCGACCCTCCCTGCAAGGACATCGCCGCAGGCTATGCCGACGATTCGGTCATCCATGATGAAGCGACAGGAGCGGTTGTCTACACCGAAAAGGTCAAGGAAACACCCTTTGACGAACTGCGCTCCGGCTGTCCCTACGAC
>JAEZXS010000028.1 GCA_023442755.1 Pseudomonadota bacterium
CGAAGACCAAAGGGACAAACCTGAAAAAGGAGACCCCCCGGTATTGTAAAAGACAATCCAAAAAACTGGTTCAGCAGGTGGGCCAAATGAAAGTATCAAAGTGGGCCAAATCAAGTTGACGAAACCAGATGTGAGCCCGGAAAGCCTTCCAATTCCGATTTCAAGGCCCTCATGTCCCTCTATTCGACCCTTCGTTTTCACGGTCAGGTTGAGTTCAACGAACTCAGCGGATGGCCTGTTATTCCAACGCCTATTCTTTGTCGAATACTTTAAAGGCATCATGTCGCCGACATTCCAGCTGTCTTCACCCTCTATCAGAGAATTGGTCAGTCAGCGCCGGAATCTTCTCATCTTCGTACTTTTCGATCAGCACACCCACAACTTCCATCAAAGATGCCAACGGATGCTTTTCGTCCTCACCGACCTCGTCAATCAGGCTGTCGAGCAAATCAACCATTGCGCGATATTCCTGTTCGCTATGGGGAACAAACAGGATATCCGAGATAGAGGGCCATACCTTTGCGGCCTTTTGCATTTCCGAAGCAAGCATTGCTACTCCTTCCATTTACTTCTGTCGTACTGCTCGTGTGTCAGTATGGCTCTAATATAAACTTTTCTGCGGTTGTAATGAATGGCTGAAACCAGCCTGACTTTGTTCCCTCCAACGTTAAAGACCGTCAACTTGCCTACCTGGTCGGCGTCTGGGAATGTTTCTCGCAAATCGGGAAAGGAATAGAAATTCCTGGACTTCATTATTGTAAACCAGCGATAGAGAGCAGAGCGTGATTCGGGATGCTCTTCCGCGAAATCATTGAGTCTCTTTCTGGTGATGATATGCATCTAACATATCCCTTGGAAAGGCTCCTCGATACAACTCTGTCATTTTGCAAGAGAATACACATTTCGTGCATCAGGGTCAATTACACGATGTTGGCCGAACTTCGGCCTCGTCTGAGCGGTCTGCCCAGGATTAAAAAATCCCTCGCTCGAAAAAAGTCCATTCGAAATTTCCCTACCTGAAAAACCCATCCGATATGAGTCTGAGCCGCGGGCGGGTATTCCGCCAGGGGAGCCGCTCCCCTATTTTTTAAAAAAGGAGATCCGTAATGCATCATCGCGAGATGGTTCTTTCAGCGCTAAGGCGCCCCAGGCTGGCCTTCCTCACTCTTCCGGGGGACCTCCAACTGGTGCCGTTCCAGTACCTTCACGGTGCCGTTTTGGTGCCATCCAGGTGCCGCATGAAAAATCCGAAACGGCCCAGGGCCTGGATTTCCGGCGTTCTCAGTTTGCACCGGCAAAATATCGCGGTGCAAGCCGCTCCCACGGACGATACGGGGACTGCGCTGAAGGTTTTGATCTGAGGTCTGGGGTCTGACAAAATTAAGCAATTGACATTACAGGATTAACTGGGAAAGCAGCATGGTTAACTATCCGAAATCATTGACCCATCATTTGAATTTTAGGCTCATTATTGAATCCCCTGTCTTTGCCAAGGGGAGAGCTGAGAAACAGACTTCTGCTCTTCAATGCTGAAGGTTTCCGCGGATACAATGTTAGGTTACGATCTTCAGGATTACGGTACCTGTTGAGTTTACAACATCAATGTGAAGTCGTCTGGCGGCCCTTTTGAGGGCGTGAAGCCTTATGAAAGACGCAAATTCCGAAAGTCCCAAAAGAGTCTGCCCAAGATTAAGAATTCCTCTCTTTCCTTCACTTCGCTCAGGACAAGCTCAACCGCGCTCCCGATACCATCGGTCGCCAGTAAGGACGCGGCCCAGCCCACCGAACGACCCTCCTTAAAAATTTAAAAATCCCTCTCTCCAGAAAAATGACCAACAAAATATATCACTACCTGAAAAACCCATCCGATATGAGTCCAAGCCGCAGGCAGACACCCCGCCAGGGGAGCACCCCAATTTTTTAATAAGGAGATCGGTGATGCATCATCGCGAGATGGTTCTTTCAGCGCTAAAACGGCCCAGGCTCGCCTTCCTCACTCTTCCGGAAGACCTCCAACTGGTGCCGTTCCGGTGCCTTCACGGTGCCGTTTTGGTGCCATCCAGGTGCCGCATGAAAAATCCGAAACGGCCCCGGGCCAGGATTTCCGGCGTTCTCAGTTTGCACCGGCAAAATATCGCAGCTGCAAGCAGCTCCCATGGAAGATATGGGGACTGCGCTGCAGGTTTTTGATAGTTCGTTCTTCTTCGCTCCCGCGCTTCGCGCATAAGCGTCAACTTTAGCAGTCGTAACTACCTCGCGGTCTGAATTGTCGTGGGAGAGGCCTTCAGCCTCGATCCTTTAGAAACTTTGCAGGCAGCCTGAACTCATTTTCCCCAGGCTTTTCTTCGCGTCTTCGCGCGAGAAGAAAAAATTCATTACCCGGCCGTACTCGTGCCTCCGGTTGCCATGATCTGCGGGACCGCGATCACAAGTACTGGTATTCCGCATTTCTTTACAGTTGGTTCTTCTTCGCGGCTTGTTCTTGTTAAGTTTACGGCAATGTGCGCTTCGCGGGACTCGCGTCTTCGCGTGGGACAAAATCCAAGCGCACTTGCGAAGGCCAGGCATTGTGGCTGGAAGGCGTTCCCGCAGCAACACCGATTAAAGAATTTTCGTTCTGCGGTTTTGGCCCCTTAAAGATTACGGCAATGCGGCCGGGACCTTCGCGCCTTTAACAGGATAAAAGAATTATGTTGCTGCGCTTCGCGGAACCGAAACAGGGGTAAATTGCCCCTTTGAAAAATAAAGAATCTGAAGTCCTCAAGGTTGGTTCAATTCGGGAGACTTGAACCCATCTGACATGGCAGCTCAGTTTATGGCGATGATTTGGAGAGCCATTTTCATCGATAGAGCGGCGGAAAGCGCGGCCTCGTGCGTTCCGATTAATTCACTAGCTCCAGGGTACTCTGACTGAAGAAGACGCCGGCATACCCCCATCCTCGCTCTGTGCGAGCTTGAGAGATAGCCTGAAAATTCCTAACTTATTGATAATTAAAATAGAGCAATGAAAGGAAGAGCACATTGGAAGCCATCCGCATACACGCTCGTGGCGGGCCTTCTTTGTTGAGGTATGAGGAGGCGCCACGACCGATTTTGCAGCCTGGTGACGCTCTTGTACGTGTATATGCTTCAGGAATTACGCCGACTGAGCTTAACTGGGACGAAACATACAAGACCTGCGACGGAGCTGATAGACTGCCGAGCATACCTGGGCATGAACTCTCGGGAGTGGTGCAGGCTGTCGCTGACGACGCTAATGCAGAAGTTCGGGTCGGTGAAGCTGTGTACGGTCTCACCTCTTTTTGCAGGAATGGCACGGATGCAAAATATGTTGCAGTACATGCCGCCGATCTTGCCCCAAAGCCTCAAACCCTCGACCACACTCAAACTGCTGCTGTTCCACTCTCCGCACTGACAGCCTGGCAGGCACTTTTCGACCACGCCGATCTTAAACCTGACCAGCGGGTCCTGGTCCATGGCGCTGCTGGTGGAGTCGGCACTTTTGCTGTACAGCTTGCCCAATGGCGTGGTGCATACGTCATTGGAACAGCATCTGAAAAGGATTTTGATTTTTTACGTCAACTTGGAGCAGACCAACTGATCGATTATAAGAAAGTGCATTTTGAGGAGGCGACCAGCGATGTCGACGTTGTGATTGATACCGTTGGCGGAGTGACACGGGAGCGTTCTTGGAGCATAATGAGGCCAGGTGGTATTTTGATAAGTCTGGTGGGACCCGTTTCTCAAGAAAAAGCAGTCCAACATGGAGTGCGTGCAGTTTTCTTCATAGTAACGCCTAGTCGGCATCAGTTAATCAAAATAGCAGAGTTGATAGATTCAGGCGCCCTGCGTCCGATCATAGCTGCGACTTTTCCCTTGGATAGGGCACAAGAAGCCTTTGAAAGAGGGCTGAGAGGGGGCAATCGTGGGAAACTCGTGCTGCGTATAATTCATTAAAATGCTTCTCCTGAGCTGATCAAGTAAAGTAAATGAAAGGCCAATATGCCAACCAAAGATCCTGGGGGAGCGCAACATTAGCAAGGAACTGTAAAATGAAAACCAAGCGCATCTTTTTACCCCTGCTGGCAGCGCTCGCGATGGCGCTGGCGGGCGTAGCCAACGCAGGCAGCCCTGGCGACACGGTCAAACCCAACTTCTCACACCTTATCCCGAACATACCGGGCAAGTCACTCGTTGCGGTGGAAGTGTTGTACCCACCTGGCGGCGCCTCGCTTCCTCACCGTCATGCAAAGTCGGCTTTCATCTATGCCTATGTCGTTTCGGGCCAGATCGTGAGCAGGGTTGGGGACGGGCCGGAAGGTGTCTACAGCGCAGGCGAGAGTTTCTATGAGACGCCGGGATCGCATCACCTGGTTAGCCGCAATGCAAGCAAAACAGAGCCAGCCAAGCTGCTCGCCGTATTCATCGTCGATACCGACGATAAGGCCCTGACCATCCCTGACAAATAAGAATCTGAAATGAGTCAAGGACTGGATTACACAAAAGTTTCGCCAGGCGGAGTGAAAGCATTCGGCAGCGTCTACGGATGCGTCATGCAGAATCGTGAAATGGCAGAATGGCAAACAGGAAAAAGGATGTGAGGATTTAACCGTACGTCACATTAAGTACTGCAACGGTTCCCGATGCCGTGCGGAGCCCGCTTTTCTTGACTTTTACCTCCACGATCTTAGCTTTTCAGTTTTAAACGGCCTTGTACAAAGGAATACGGGCTCCTTTGGCGATCGATCGTCAGGGCAAATCGTGGCGGTTACGTTGGCCGTTTTTACCGTTTTCGAAATCCGGTCGATATTCACTATCCAGTCGTGGTGGCCATTTTTAGGGCGAACTATGGAACCTCTTCCTCAAAGTGCGGCTCAGCTCCTGTCGCCGTGGAAACCCGGCATCTTCGACCTTGCAGTCTACACCGCGGCCGTGCTGCTGCTCCTTGCCGTGATCCTGTTTCTCACGAGCTGGCTCGGTTCCCGGAAGCCCAATCCCGAGAAGGGACAACCTTACGAAAGCGGCGTCAGGCCGACCGGCTCCGCCCGCGTTTCCTACCCTGTGCCGTTCTATCTCGTCGCCACTTTTTTCATTATATTCGATGTCGAAGCCGTATACATCTTTTCCTGGGCGATTGCGTTCCGGGAACTCGGCTGGACGGGATGGCTCCGCATGTCATTTTTCATCATCGTGCTCTTTATAAGCCTCGTCTATCTATGGAGAAAAGGCGGGCTCGACTGGGGTCCCGAGGCTCGCAAATGACGGCATCTTACGAAAACCCCGGCATGAGCGCGCTCGACCGCCTGTTCAACTGGGCGCATGCAAACAGCCTCTGGCCGGTTTTTTTCGGTCTGTCGTGCTGCTTCATTGAAGAAGCGGCCGCCCTGACCGCCCGCTACGACCTGGCCCGGTTCGGGGCGGAGGTGCTCCGCGGCTCCCCGAGGCAGTCCGATCTGCTCATCATCTCGGGCACCGTGTTCAAGAAGGCGGCCCCGATGGTGCTCCGGATCTACGAACAGATGGCCGAGCCCAAGTGGGTGATTTCCATGGGTTCCTGTGCAAATTCCGGGGGAATGTACGACGTCTACAGCGTGGTGCAGGGGGTGGACCAGATCCTGCCGGTCGACGTGTACGTTCCGGGCTGCCCGCCCCGGCCCGAAGCCCTGCTCCATGGGCTCACTCTTCTGCAGAAAAAAATTGCTGCACGCGAACGGCCCGCCGGCCCGGTATTGCACGAAGCGGGCGGGACGCAGGGGACCGTGAAGCCGATCCTGGTGGATGGAATAACGAAGACCCGGGATACGCGCGGTCCCGGATTCGAGGGCATGGCGCAGCGGGGCACGAGCATCAGCCCTCCCCGGTTCTGGGGAAACCGGTCCGACGTCATGTGGGTGCCTCCCGCCCCGAGAATTACCCTCAAAGCGCACGAGTCGTCTTTGGCAGAGGTTCTGAAGGAGAAGTTCGGCGAGGCCGTGCGCCGTATTCCGCACACCTCGGACATGCCGGCTTTCGATGTGGACGAGGCAAAGATAAAGGACGTCCTCCGCTTTCTCAAAACCGAAGCGAACCCGAAATACGAGCGGTTGGACGATCTTACCGCGATAGACGAATCCATGCGCCGGGACCGCAACCCGGAATTGTGTGAGTTGGTTTCGCAGCCGGACCTGCCGGAACCCGAAACATGCATTCCCCAGCCGCTCCCCGATTTCACGATGGTCTACCATTTGCTCTCGTTCGATGCGGCAAGCCGCGTTCGCCTCAAGGTCCCGCTTTACGGGAAGGAGCCCACCGCCGGCAGCATCACGGGGATATGGCCCTCGGCCAACTGGTACGAGCGCGAAGTCTACGATATGTTCGGCATCCGGTTTGCCGGTCACCCCGACCCGAGGCGCATCCTGATGCCTGACGGATGGGAGGGGCACCCTCTCCTGAAAAGCCATCCATACCGGGCAACCGACATGCCGCCCTACACCCGCGAAGACGCCCTGAAGCACCAGCCCCTGGACGCGAAGTATTTCGTGGAAGGCGCCGACGACGAAGACACCATCGTCCTCAACTACGGACCGCACCATCTCGGGACCCACGGCATCATGCGATTCGTGCTGGCGCTCAAGGGAGAGCTGATCACGGATGTCGGGGCCGACATCGGCTATCACCACCGCGGTCCCGAAAAGCTCGGCGAGCGCCAGACCTGGCACCAGTTCATCCCCTATACCGATCGTGTCGATTATCTGAACGGCGTCGGCAACAACCTTGCATACCTCAATTCGGTCGAAATGCTGGCTGGCGTCACCGTGCCCGACCGCGCCAAATTCATACGCGTCATGCTTGCGGAGCTTTTCAGGATAAACGGCCACCTGGTCTGGCTCGGAACCTTCCTGCACGACATAGGCATGATGACCCTGAATTTCTATGTTTTTCGCGAGCGCGAGCAGGTCATGGACATCATCGAGTTCATCACCGGCGGGCGCCTCCATCCTTCGTGGTTTCGGATAGGAGGGGTGGCCGCGGACCTTCCGGACGGCTGGAAGGAGGCCGTGGACGCATTTACTCGGATTTTTGCGGGCAGGATAAGGGAGTACGAAAAGCTGGTGAACAGGAACCCCATCGTGCGGGCAAGGACAGTCGGCGTTGGGGTGCTTCCCCGGCAGGAAGCAGTCGAATGGGGCATCTCCGGTCCCAATCTGCGGGCGAGCGGGGTCGAGTGGGACCTGCGCAAGAAAATCCCTTATTCCGCCTACGATGCGTTCGACTTCGAGATCCCGGTCCGGACCGCCGGGGACTGTTTTGCCCGCTACCTGGTCAGGATTGAGGAAATGCGCCAGAGCCTGCGCCTTGTGGAACAGGCGGCGGCAAACATGCCTCCCGGGCGCTGGATTACCGAACAGTACCGGTACACGGTCCCCGAAAAACGGGACACCCTGCATGACATAGACAGCCTGATCAATCATTTCATCAATGTTTCGCGCGGGCCGAAGATGCCGCGGGGAGAGGTGTACGCGGCAACGGAGTTATCGCGGGGGGAGCAGGGTTACTACCTTGTGAGCGACGGGCTTCCGTTTGCCTACCGCATGCGGATTCGCGCTCCCGATTTTCCTCATCTGCAGGCGATTCCAAGGAAGGCCATAGGACGGCCCCTTGCAGATTTCCAGGCCATTATCGGTTCGATGGACTACATCATGCCTGATTGTGACCGTTAACAGTAGACTATTCGGGAAGACAGGATGCTGCCGGAAGAGACGAAGAGAAAAGTGATAGCGGAGATTGCCGGGGCGGAAGCGCCGCGCGAGAAAGCGGTCGACGTCATGCTGGAGTACCAGGAGCACTTCGGCTGGATGAGCGACGAGGCGATGGAGGAGGCTGCCGGGCTGCTCGGGATGAGCACCCTGGAACTCGAAGAACTGGCCACCTTTTATGATTTCATCTACCGCAGCCCGGTCGGGAAATACGTGATCCACGTCTGCGACAGCGCGATGTGCTGGATGGACGGGCACCAGCGGGTAATCGACTACATCAGTGAACGCGAGAAGGTGCCGATGGGGGGCACGAGCGCGGACGGGCTATTCACGCTGCTGCCGGTCTGCTGCATCGGCTATTGCGACCGCTCCCCGGCGATGGTGATAAACAAGCGGGTGTACGGGAAGCTCACACCCGAAAAGATAGACAGGATACTGGACAAACTCAGGTCCGGAGACGGATTCCACCCTTGGGAATGACAACCTATGCCGCAATACGAGCAAGTGCTTTTTAAAAACCGAAAGCCGAACCGGACTGCCACGCTGGACGAATACCGCGCAAGCGGCGGGTACCAGGCCCTGGAGAAATTCGTGGGCGGCAAAGTCTCTCCGAAAGAGATCATCCGCATTGTCGGCGAGTCCGGCCTTCGCGGCCGTGGAGGAGCGGGCTTCCCGGCCGGAAAGAAATGGTCGGCGGTCTCCGATTCCGGCGCTTTTCCCCGCTACCTGGCGGCGAACGCCGACGAGATGGAGCCGGGAACCTTTAAGGACAGGATGCTGATCCATGTGGACCCGCATTGCATTATCGAGGGAATGATCCTGTGCGGATACGCCTTTTCCGCATCGAAGGCGTTCATCTTCGTGCGGCCGTCGTATGAGAGCAGCGCCTTTCTTCTCGAACGCGAGCTGGAAAACGCGCGGAAGGCCGGATACCTGGGAGAGAACCTTTTGGGCACCGGCTATTCCTTCGACATCGTCGTTCACCGGAGCGGAGGAAGATACATCTGCGGGGAAGGGACGGCCCTTCTGAATGCGATAATGGGCAAGAGGCCGAACCCGATAAAACCTCCCCCGTACCCCACCGACAAGGGCCTGTGGGACAAGCCGACTGTAGTGAATAACATAGAAACCCTGGCAAACGTTCCGCACATTCTCCGAAACGGTCCGGAGTGGTTCAAAAACCTCTCGGCAACCCCGCACGGGGCCGGAACGAAGATCTTCTGCGTGAGCGGACGGGTGCAGTTGCCGGGAGCGGTGGAACTGCCGATGGGAACCCGCCTGAGCGAAATAATCGAAGAGCATTGCGGCGGGATGACGCCGGGGTCCGAATTCAAGGCATGCCTGCCGGGCGGTGCGTCCACCCGGTTTCTGAAAAAGGAACACTACGACGTTCAAATGGATTTCGACGATGTGAAAGCCATCGGGAACAGGCTTGGCACGGCGGCGATCATGGTCTTCGATCACAAGACCTGCCTGGTCGGAACCACGCTGAACCTGATGCAGTTTTTCGCGCGCGAGTCCTGCGGCTGGTGCACTCCCTGCCGGGAGGGCCTGCCGTATATGCGCGACCTGCTCTGGAGGATTGAGAACGGCGAGGGCAGGGAAGAATTCATCCCCATGCTCCGGGATATGTGCAAACAGGTGTGGAACTCCTATTGCGCACTGGCGCCGGGCGCCGCGGAGCCCGTAATAAGCCTTCTCAATTTTTTCGAAGATGAGGTTCGGGAACACATAAGCCGGAAAGGATGTCCGTTTCATGCCCAGGCTGATCATTGACGACCAGGAAATAGAAGTTCCCGACGGCACCAAAGTCATTGAAGCGGCCGAGCGGCTCGGCATCGTGATTCCGCGCTTCTGCTATCACGAAGCGCTGGGATCGGTGGGCGCCTGCCGGATGTGCGCCGTGAAGTTCCTGCAGGGGCCGTTCAAGGGTGTCCAGATGAGCTGCATGATCGACGCCCAGGACGGCATGGTGGTATCCACCACCGACCCGGAAGCCGTTGCGTTCCGGAAATGGGTCATCGAATGCCTGATGCTCAACCATCCGCTCGATTGTCCCGTGTGCGACGAGGGCGGCCAGTGTCTTCTCCAGGACGAAACGGTATCGAGCGGCCACGCCATCCGGCGTTTTCTCGGAAAGAAAAGGACCTACCGCGACCAGTACCTCGGTCCCTATATTCATCATGAAATGAACCGGTGCATCCACTGCTACCGGTGTTCGCGCTTTTACCAGGAGTTTGCCGGGTACCGGGACCTGGGACCGCAGCAGATCGGCGACCGGGTCTATTTCGGCCGGTTCCGGGACGGGACGCTCGAAAGCCCCTTTTCGGGAAACCTGGTCGATATCTGCCCGACCGGCGTCTACACGGATAAACCTGCACGGTTCAAAGTCCGCCGATGGGACCTCGAACGCGCTCCTTCCCTTTGCATTCATTGCTCGCTCGGGTGCAACACCGTGGGCAACGCGCATTACCGGGCCGTCATGCGCATCGAAGCACGGCTGAACAGGGCCGTGAACGGCTATTTCATATGCGACGAGTGCCGGTTCGGCTTTTCGTACTCCAATGGGGGCGCAGGGCACGACATGAGGCCATGGAGCCCGCGTGCGGGCGGCCTCGAGGTCACGGCGCGGAAGGCTTTTGAGACCGCGGCCGAAAGACTCGCGGAAGTCGCGGGAAAGCCTGCGCCCGGCGAAGCATCGCCCATCGCCGCAATCGGGTCCGACCGGAACAGCCTCGAAACCCAGTGCATGCTCAAGCGGGTCTGCAGGACGAACAAGTGGCGCGATCCCGTCTTCTTCATGGACGGCGCGATATCCCGCAAGGTGCGCAGTGCGGTCGGAAAACTTGATGAACGTATTGCCCGGTCCATGTGCCAAATCGAGACATCGGACTTCGTGATCGTTGTCGGGGCCGATCCCCTGAATGAAGGCGCCTCCTCCGCGCTGGCGATACGTCAGGCCTTCCGCAGGAAAGCGCCGGTGGTGGTGATCGATCCGCGCCCCGTATCCATGCCGCTGGACTTCGAACATATCGCCGTGGGGACGGACCGGCTCGAAATTTGCCTGGGAATGCTGGTCAGGGGAGTGCTCGGAAAAGATGCTCCCCAAAAAGTGGCCGAGAGTGCCCGGAAGCTCTTCAAGCCGCTTCCCGCAAAGTATGCCGACCAAGCCATCCATGCCCGGCTGATGGAGCTTTCCGAACGACTGAAAGCGGCCAGGGAGCCCGTTATCGTCTGCGGCACCGATATCGTTCGGGAGACGACCCCGGCCTTTGCGGCGGATTGCGCCCTGCTGATGAACGATCTTGGCGGGCGGGCGGGCATTTTCTACCTCCTGCCCGGCGCGGATTCGTTCAGCTCCGCCCTGCTCTCCGGAGGCTCCCTGCCGGATATCCTGGATGAAATCGAAAAAGGCTCCATTCGCGCTCTGGTTGCCGTGGAAAGCGATCCGTTCAGCCATTTTCACGACCGGGAAAGGCTGGAGCAGGCTCTATCGAAGCTGGAGCTGCTCGTCGCGATTGACTACCTTCCTACGCCAATGGTGGAGCGTGCTTCCGTTTTCTGTCCCTCTTCGACCATTTTCGAAACCGGTTCCACCTTCATCAACCAGGAAGGCCGGGTGCAATACGCAAAGCCGGTGCACCACGGTGGAAAACCCATCTGGGGAGAACAGCCGCCTCACATCGTGCGGGATTACGTGCCGGGCGGCGATCACAGGCCGGCCTGGGAGGTGCTCTGGGCGATCGCGGGCGAGCCCATACCGGCGGAGACTCAGTACGTGCCGATGACGCCGGGCGAGTGGATCGCCGCGGAACACCCGGCGCTGGAAGGAGTGAATGCGGCAGCGTACCCCGTAGACGGCCTGAAAATCATTCCCGGTCCTTTGGGGAGCGATTCCGCTGCAGCCCCCGGAAAGAAAGCGGGGAAAGCCCCGGACCTTGAACTGCTCCTGGTCAGGCGCCTTTTCGCCACCGGAGAACTTGCCGCCTATGCCGATACGCTTGATGATTCCGTGCCCGAGCCGGACGTATTCATGCATGTAAAAGATGCGGAAGCCGCCGGGCTTGCGGACGGTGATACGGTCAGGATCGAACTGGGGGGCGGCCCCGTTGAGGCCAGGCTTTCCGTTTCGGACAGGATGGCCCGGGGAGTGCTCGTGCTCCCCCGGCACAACCGGCTCCACTGGCAGAAGATAAAGGACCCTTCTGCCGGGGTTGCTTTGAAGCAGATTTCGAAGGTTTAAGTCTGGTTTAAGTCCAAATTGTTCCGGCACTTCAGCGTCACCCCGGCGCAGGCCGGGGTTCAGGTCTTTTAAAGTTCGACGAACAACTGGATTCCTCACGCGGAACGCGTGATTTCGCCGGAATGATAAAACGCGGCAGACAGGGAATACGATGTGGTGGATGGTCGGGTTCATAGTGCTGCTTATCAAGCTGGCCGTAGTCCTCGGGGTTCTCCTCGGACTTGCCGCCTACATGGTCCTGGTGGAAAGGAAGCTCCTCGGTCGCTTTCAGATCCGCTATGGACCTAACCGCGTCGGGCCTTTCGGCCTGCTGCAGCCCTTGGCCGACGGTCTCAAGATGCTCCTCAAAGAAGACGTCCTGATCAGCGGTGCGGACCGCCTCATCTTCCTGACCGCTCCCGCAGTCGTAGCAGCCGTTCCTTTGACCATCGCCGCGGTCATCCCGTTTTCCCCGGATCTTACCATCGGTGAAACCCGCATCCCCATGCTGATAACGGACCTGAACATAGGGCTGCTCTTCGTGCTCGCCCTTGCCTCGTTGAGCGTATACGGCGTTGCGCTTGGGGGCTGGGCTTCGAACTCGAAATACAGCCTGCTCGGGGCAATCCGCGGGGCCGCTCAACTCATCAGCTACGAACTTTCCCTCGGCCTTTCGCTCGTTCCGGTCGTGATGATCGCCGGCTCCTTCAGCCTCGTGGGAATCGTCAACGCGCAGGCAACTTATCCCTTTATCCTGGTTCAGCCTGTTTCGTTCCTGCTGTTTCTCATCAGCGCGATGGCCGAATCCAACCGGCTGCCCTTCGACCTGCCGGAGGCGGAAAACGAGCTGATAGCGGGCTTTCATACCGAATACAGCGGTATGCGGTTCGCTCTGTATTTCGTCGGCGAGTACGCAAGCATGATCGTGCTGGGGGCGCTCGTCGCGGTGTTTTTCCTGGGCGGCTGGCGAGGTCCCCTGTTGCCGCCCGTGATCTGGTTCCTTCTGAAAATGCTTCTGGTTCCCATTTTCTTCATCTGGACGCGGGCGACTCTGCCCAGGGTCCGGTACGACCAGTTGATGCATTTCGGCTGGAAATTCCTTCTTCCCGTTGCGCTCGTAAACATCGTCGTCACGGGCCTGGTGATTCTGCTGACAGGTGGGGCAAATGGATGAGAAAAGATCTCTGCTGCGGGAGGCCGCCGAAGGGGTTATCGGGTTGGTCGAAGGCTACGCGATGACCTTGCGGCACCTGTTTCGGAAACCCATCACCGAACAATATCCCGAGTTCAAAAGGCTCCTGCCGGAACGATCGCGGGCCCGGATCGTTTTGACCCGCGATCCCGACGGGCAGGAGCGCTGCGTGGCGTGCTACCTGTGCTCCGCGGTTTGCCCGACGGACTGCATCTCGATCCAGGGGGCCGAGGACGAGAACGGGAGAAGATATCCGGGCTGGTTCCGGATCAACTTCGCCCGGTGCATCTACTGCGGCCTTTGTGAAGAGGCATGCCCTACGCTCGCCATCCAGCTCACGCCCGATTACGAATTCTCCAAGTATGAGGTCATGGACTTCGTCTATGAAAAGGAAAACCTCCTCGTAGACCACGGCGGAAAGAACAGGGACTACGACTTCTACCGGCATTGCGGCATAGCAGTCAAAGGGGAGAAGGGAGAGCACGTCAACGAAGAGCCGCCGGTTGACATAAAAAGCAATATGCCCTGAAGCAGTACGACGGCGGAACCGAACGGGATTGTCCTATGACGGTTTTACATATTCTCTTTTATATACTCGCGGCAGTGATTCTCGGGACCACGGCGATGGCAGTCACGCGGAAGAATCTGGTGCACGCGATCGTATACCTCATCCAGTCGTTTTTCGCCACGGCGCTGCTCTTCTACCTCCTTGGCGCTCCGCTCCTGGCGGCCCTGGAGGTGATAATCTATGCCGGCGCGATCATGGTGCTCTTTCTGTTCATCGTGATGACGTTGAGCGCCGGGTCCTTCGAAGCGAAATACCGGCTGAAGCAGTGGGCACTGCCGGTCGTTCTCGGAATTATCTCGCTCGGCGCGGGCCTGGTCCTTCTCCTCCCGTCTCCGGCGGCTCGCGTAGGTCTTGCCCCCGCATCCGTACCTCCAGTAGCGTTCGGCCGATACCTTTTCGAGCACTACTGGTTTGCGGTAGAGATCGTTTCGTTCCTGCTTTTCGTCGCCCTGGTGGGTGCGTATTTCCTCGGCAGGTACAAAACCGCGAACCTGGTTCAGCCCGAGGTGAAGCAATGATCGTTTCTTACGGCGAAGTGCTCGGCCTTGCGGTCCTGGTGTTCCTGCTCGGCGCCGTCTGTTCCGCTTCGCGCCGCAACCTGATCATGATCGTGGTGGGGGTGGAGGTGATGCTGAACGCGGCGGGAATCGCCCTGGTGGGCGCGTCCCTGCGCTGGGGCGTCCTGGAAGGGCAGATATTCGTGATATTCATCATGGCCTTTGCTGCCGCAGAGGTGGCCGTAGGCCTTGCGCTCATCGTCTACTCGCACAAAAGAACCGGTTCCGTAAGCGCCGACACCTACAGTACCCTGAAAGGATAGGCGTGAAAGCGATCCTTGCCCTCATACTCCTGTTTCCCCTTGCAGGGGCCTTCTTCCAGGCCGTCCTGGGCCGGTCGGTTCCGAGGCGGTGGGCCGAGGTCGCTGCCTGCTCGGCAATCGCCGGTTCTTTCGGTTTTGCCCTCGCAGCGTTTTTGGCCGGCTGGCAGCAAAGCTTTACAGTTACCTTCTTCCACTGGATTGCGGTCGACAACTTCCAGATCGCAGCGGACATTTTCTATAACCCGCTCTCGGCCCTCATGGCCCTGATGGTTACCTTCGTTTCCGGCCTGATCCACATCTATTCGGTCGGCTACATGGAGGAAGATCGGGATTACACCCGGTATTTCTGCTATCTCAACCTCTTCGTTTTCTCCATGCTGGTGATCGCTCTGTCCGACAACATCGTGTTCCTGTTCGTCGGGTGGGAAGGGGTCGGCTTCTGCTCCTACGCCCTGATCGGCTTCTGGTATGCCGAGGAGGTCAGGGCCACCGCAGGCCGCAAGGCCTTCCTGCTCACCAGGATCGGCGATGTCGCGTTCGGGGTGGCGATCGGTTTGTTTTTCACCCAATTCGGCAGCACGAACATATCGTTTATCAACTCGCATGCTGCGGAGCTGACGGCAGGGGCCGCAACTGTGCTGGGGCTGCTTCTCCTCTGGTCCGCCGTGGGCAAATCGGCTCAGCTCCCGCTGGTCGTCTGGCTTCCGGACGCCATGGCCGGTCCCACTCCCGTTTCCGCCCTGATCCATGCGGCGACGATGGTTACCGCCGGCGTGTACCTGCTCATGCGCCTCTTCCCGGTTGTGTCGCTCTCTCCCGTCGCCATGACCGCCATCGCCTGGGTCGGTATAATCACGGCAATCTATGCGGCCTTTTCCGCCCTCGGACAGCGTGACCTCAAGCGCGTCCTCGCCTATTCGACCATCAGCCAGCTCGGGTATATGTTTCTTGCCGTCGGTGCGGGCGACATTATCGGCAGCATGTCCTTCCTGCTTTCGCACGCATTCTACAAGTCCCTGCTTTTCCTGTGCGCCGGGTGCATTCTGCATGCCCTCCACGACCAGGGGGACATCTTCAAAATGGGAGGCCTCCGCAAGCGCCTGCCTGCGGTCTTCTGGCTTTTTCTGGCCGGAGCGGTCTCGCTTGGTGCGCTTCCCCCGTTCGGCGGCTTTCTCAACAAAGATCGTGTCATTCTTGCCGTATTTACCAACCCCGATCCGCAATTCCGGTTTTTCTGGGGCGGCGCGCTCGTCGCTACATTCCTGACGGGCTTATACACGTTTCGACTCTTCCTTACCGTTTTTTTCGGACGCGAGGGCGCATCGGTCCGGGATGTCCGGCCTGTTCCTCGTATTATGGTGCATACCCTCTGGCTGCTGGCGATCCTTGCCCTCATAGGAGGCTACTTCAACCTGTCACCGGCATGGGGCGGAGGAGAATGGCTGGCGGAATTTCTCGCTCCAGTCCAGGGCGCGGTGGCGCACCTGAATGCGGATACTTTCCTCGAAGTGAACATGGCCGCTGAAGACGGCCTGATAGCAATCCTGGCGCTCTTTGTCGCCTATGCCCTGTACGGTCCTCTCGGATTCCCCATTTTCAGCAGGATTGCCGGCTATTTCGACGTGGTGACCAGCCTCTTCCTGTCGGGATTCTATCTCGATGCCCTGTACAGGGTCGCAATCGTCCGGCCCTACCGTTTCCTGGCCCGGGTGCTCTGGACCCGGGTGGACGAAGGGGGCCTGGACCAGGGGATAGTGGAATCGGGCAAAGCCATAGTCGAGGTGGGGGCGGGCATCCGCTCCTGGACCACGGGAAGGCTTTCCACCTACCTGGGGATGCTCTTTTTGGGATTCGCTCTCCTGGCCTGCGCACTGGCAGCCGGTTTTTACCTGGGATATTGATAGATGAACGGTTCATACCTCCTGTCGGTCGTGATCTTCCTGCCTCTTGCCGGGGCTTTTGCCGCGCTGGCGCTGGCGCGCAGGCCCAACGCGTGCCGGATCGTGAGCCTGTGCGTTACACTGGCCGACCTGGCGCTCGCCCTGTCGCTCCTGTCCCCCGGGCTTCAGTTCCACGCGGGCGAGTGGCTTCGGGTGGAAGACCACGCCTGGATCGAGTCCATCGGCGCCAGGTATACCCTGGCCCTGGACGGAATAAGCCTTCTGCTCATCCTGCTCACCGCTTTCCTGGGCGTGCTCTCCGTCCTGATCTCCTGGAGACAGATCAAAGAAAGAACGGGCTTCTTCCACTTCCTGCTCCTGTTTATGCAGACCAGCGTCATCGGGGTGTTCCTGGCCAACGACCTTCTCCTGTTCTACCTGTTCTGGGAACTCCAGGTCGTTCCGATGTTTTTCATTATCGGAATCTGGGGGCATAGGGGGAAGATCGCCGCAACGGTCAAGTTCGTGATGTTCAGCATCGCGGGGAGCCTGCTTATGCTGGTTGCCCTCCTCGGCCTCTATGCCGTCCATGGGGCGCAGACAGGGGTCTATACTTTTTCGCTGGCGCAACTGACCAACGCGCACCTTTCGACGACAGCGGAGCTGCTCCTTTTTTCGGCTTTCCTCCTGGCATTCGCCATTAAGATACCCGTATTCCCCGTACACACGTGGCTGCCCGACGCCCATACGGAAGCCCCCACGGCCGGGAGCGTCATCCTGGCGGGCCTTCTTCTGAAAACCGGGGCGTATGCCGTGCTTCGCTTCGCCTTCCCGATCTTCCCGCGCGCGGCGGCCGCTTCCGTTCCGACCCTGCTGATAATCGGACTGATCGGGCTTTTCTATGCCTCCTGGATCGCACTCGCCCAGAAAGATATGAAGCGGCTGGTGGCATATTCCAGCATCGCCCACATGGGCATCATCCTGATCGGCCTCGCCGTCTGGAACGCGATGACGCTGTCCGGGGCAGTGCTGCAGATGATCAACCACGGCCTCACCACCTCTGCCCTGTTCATCCTCGTCGGGATGCTCGACGAACGCACGCGGACCCGGGAACTGGCGGCCATGGGCGGGGTCTGGAAAAAGATGCCGGTTTTCAGCGCCTTTTTCCTCCTGTTTGCCATGTCCACCATCGGGCTGCCCGGCCTGAACAATTTCGTGGGGGAAATCCTTATCCTGATCGGGACCTTCCGAAGCCACCTGGCGGTGGCGGTGGTTGCTTTCGGAGGAAGCGTCCTGGTGCTGATCTACGCATTGCGCCTGGTGCAGGACACGCTCTACGGCGAACCGAGGCAGGAATTCGAACTCTGGGACATTACCGGACGCGAGGCGGCGATACTCGTCCCGCTCGCCGCGGCCGTCTTTTTCATTGGATTTTATCCCGGACCCGTGCTCGATATGCTGCAAAGCCCGGTGCAGGCATTGATGAACGGCGCCGGTAAACTGATGGCCGCACTTCCCTGATAGGTGCGCCGGAGTACGCGATGCAATCCGATTGGACGATCACTCTCCCTTATATTCTGCTGACCGCCGGCGGCCTGGCGATACTGTGCGCCGGGCTTTTGAAGCGGCGCGTCCCACGGTTTTACTTCGGAACGGCGATCGTTTTCACCGTTGCGGCCGGCATTGCCGCCGTTTTGCAGACGCCTGCCCTCAGAGGCTACGAGGGGATGATCGACGCGAGCGGCTATACCCGCTTCTTCGTTGTGCTCGTCTGCTTCATCACTCTGGCGACCCTTTGCTTCTCGCTGCGATATGCCAGGATGAAGCATATGGACGGCGACGAATTCTATGCCGTGATCTTATTTGCCGCTCTCGGCATGGTGCTTGCCGCGGGCGCTCTCAACTGGATCATTTTCTTTCTCGGCCTCGAGCTTTTGTCGATCTCGTTCTACATCCTGACGGGGTCGGTCAGGGGGAATGCCGGGTCCAGCGAGGCGGCCCTGAAGTACTTCATCATGGGTTCGGTGGCGAGCGGGTTTCTCGTATTCGGGATTTCTCTGCTTTTCGCGGGTACCGGATCGCTTGATATCGCCCGGAGCCTGAGCGCGCGGATATCCGCGGACAATACGGCCCTTGTCCTTCTCGGACTCGGCCTCATAGCAGCCGGGGTCGGGTTCAAGGTTTCCATAGTGCCGTTCCATTTGTGGACGCCGGATGTCTACCAGGGCGCTCCAGCGCCGATCACCGCTTTCCTGGCGACCGGTTCCAAGGCGGCCGTTTTTGCCGCGCTTCTGCGGTTCGCCCTCGCCATGTCCGACGACCTGTTCGCTTACCTGGTTCCCGTCATATGGGGCCTTGCAGCCGCCACCATGATAGTGGGAAACATCACCGCGCTTGCCCAGACGCACATCAAGCGCCTGCTTGCCTATTCCTCGATCGCCCAGATGGGCTATGTGC
>JAEZXS010000071.1 GCA_023442755.1 Pseudomonadota bacterium
CTTTCGTATGCCGGAAACGGTGATCTGATTGTGAATGGGAATATGGGGGTGGGTACGGCAAGCCCAGGCGCCAAGCTTCAATTAATTAGTGGTTATGACACAACAACTCAGAATAATGCTGCTTTCAAATGTTATTCCCAGCCAGGAGCAGGAATATGGATGGGATACGATTACACTCATGGCCTGGGCATGATTGGCTCTGTGGTCGAGAACGTGGCGCATATGCCCCTGAGCCTCAATCCGTACGGCGGAAATGTTGGGGTTGGACTTGGGGGAGTTGTACTGCCCAATTATGCCTTTCAGGTAAACGGGACAACTTACAGTTCGACATTTGCCAGTTCATACGGAATTCACATCGATCTGGCCGACACCAATAGCGGCTGGGTAAGCCCCGGCATTGTTTTTGGCGGGGAAAACAGCGGAGAAGCAATTGCCTCCAAGCGTACGGCAGGCGGTAATCAATGGGGCCTTGATTTTTATACAAGTTTCACCCGCAAAATGGCCCTCAGCAATTCCGGTAACCTGGTAATCGGTTCAGACAATATCGGCTCGGGAGGGCATGCTGCCATAATAATGGCCGGTGGCAGCAGGCCGAGTTCGTTCGACGGCATAGCCCTGTATGCCTCGGGCAGTGCACTCCGTGTTTCCGACCAGTACGGAAACGAGGGCTGGGTGGGGCCAAACTTCTCTCCCAGTTCACTGGAGGCTCCAGAAGTCCTCTACGATGCCGAAGAGAGCCTGCCCGCGATAGAAACGGAAGTGCAGTACTACGCCGGTTTTGTCCGCTACACCAATAAGACCCGTCAGGCCAAACTCGCGGGAATGACCGATGCCGAAAAGCAGCAGCTCAGCCCTGCCCGGCGAACCTGCGTCATAAAGGAGACATTTGCCGAACACGAAGCCCGGCCCGGCGAGAGACTGACGCAACTCATATGGGAAGAGGAACAGGCCAAAATCAAGCAGATGAAGGATGCGGAACGGCAGGCGCTGATCGAGGAAAAGGCCCGACTCACTGCCGCCGCCGAAGCGAAGGACAAGGAAATAGCTGCCGCAAAGGACAAGAACAAGGCCTCGATCCAGAAGGAATCGGCCAAACTCAGAGAAAAACTCAAATCGATAAAGATATCGGAAGAATATGTAATGCAACCCATCCCCCCGAGGCTTCAGGCGGCTTTGGGCAAATAGCGGACGAGGGGGATTTTATTGGAATGAAACGGGCAGGATGAACCGAATCCTCTGACATTCCAGCCCCCGTCCACGCGCCTTCAGATCAGAAGCAAAAATTATGGGAACTTGGCTCAGCCAAAGCTCTTCTTCGCGCCGCTCCCGCGCTTGGCGTCGCCGGGCGGGAAGGCGGTGGTACACTCCAGACAGGCTGAACACATACTCTTACCAAGCTTTTCTTCGCGGACTATCGCGGCTGGCGAGAGCCGAAATTAATTGGCCATGGCGATGTGCCGGCACGAGAAAAGACACCACGGCTGCAAGCCGCTCACAGAAATCTTGGGTACCTCTAAATCCTCTCATTCGTCTTTCTTCGCGGCTTCTTGTCCGTTAAGTTGACACCCATGGCCTGGTGCGAGGGGGAAGTTCTGCGAGAATCTTGAAAATGATTCCTGGATGATTACTGTTTTTCACAGTGGCGGACTAGGCAATTATCCGGATCAACATGGAATTGAATCGGCCGCAAAAGGCTGTTCAAGGAGGATAGCATGGAAATCAAATCGGATCTCAGCTCGTGCATCTGCGAGGGACGCGAATTCGCTCACGAGGAAAAAGTGTGTCAGGCCAGCGAGTGTTATGTCTGCAAAGACGGGAAGTGGGAGAAGGACACCGAGATTCCCGTCCTCTGATACCGACCAGCCATCTGCGAATTATGCATAGATCGGCCGGAGCCCCGACGGCTCCGGCCGATCTTTTTCACCCCCGGCGATAAAAGCACACCTGCCTTCAAAAACTTTGTCCAATACATCACAATTCCATAAAGGAAATTTTATCCTTTCCCGATAAGAGGTTAGGGATGCAGAACGGGCGAATTCGGAGCGTACGGCGTATAAGAGAACACTGCGGCCCTGTGCAATCGTCTCAAACTGGAAAGGCGCTCTTATGTTCAGCAAATCCGGTGCACTGTTTTCCGTTTTCCTTGTCTTTTTCTTTCTCGTTCAAATTCCCGTTTTCCGGACGGACATGGCGCGATGCGACACCGGGGCCGCATACGTGGGGTCGGGATCCTGCAAGGAATGCCATTCCGCCGAATTCGACAGCTTCAGAAAGTTCAACAAAAAAGCCCATTCCTTCAAGAGCCTGACGAGCCTCAGAAAGGGCCTTACCGAAGCCGAAATGCAGAAGTGCTACGAATGCCACACGACCGGATACGGCAAGCCCGGGGGCTTCCGTTCCGAAAAGGAAACGCCGCATCTCAGGGACGCAGGATGCGAGGTTTGTCACGGGCCGGGAAGCATCCATGCCGAATCGGGCAATCCGAAGGACATCAAGGGGAAGTTGACGGCCAAGGACTGCGAGTCCTGCCATAATTCGGAGAGGATCAACGCCTTCAAATACAAACCGCTGGTATATGGAGGCGCTCACTGATGAAAAAGCTTGCTCCGAGTCTGCAGATCAAGGTTGTTCTGGGTGTCGCGGTGCTCGTCCGCCTGCCGAACTGATCGAAAGCAACGTCACGATGATCCGTACGGGGGGCGGAGCTGACCAGAACGGGGACTTCGAGTTTTCGGAGGTCTCGTCCAGCATCTAGAAAGTGGGCGATCTGGTAAGGGAAATCTCTGCGGCTTCGCAGGAGCAGGCGCTGAGAATCGGCCGGATCAACAAGGCAGTCGTGGAAGTGGACAAAGTAGTCCAGAAGAACGCAAACAACGCCGAGCAGGCCGCATCCGCTTCCGGGGAGATGAATGCACAGGCCGACCATATGCAGGGCTTTGTCGGGCGGTTGGTCGAACTCATCGACGGAAGGGGAAGGCGAAACGGAGCGCCTGGGGAGCAAATCAGCGAAAAAGCACGAGCCCGAAACGCCTGTTGGTATCCGAACGGGAAGCCCTGTAACCGGGATCAATCCTGCGGCTGGCATTTCGGACAGAAGACGGAGGTCCTGCCGGAGACTTTCATCGACTGGAGCTTTGAGGCGCAAACCGGGCATGCAGCCCCTTTGCGCCTGTTGCGCAAAAGGAAGTTCTCGGGAAACTGCGACGTATCGGCATTCCGTTCGACGGCTGTTTTCAATACATCCTTGACGCGGGCAAATAGCGTCCGCAACTGCTCCCTGCTCAGAGTGTTCGCCCTGGCCCTTGGGTAGATGCGGGCCTGGAGCAGAATTTCGTCGGAATAGACGTTTCCGATTCCCGCCATTATTTCCTGGTTCATGAGAGCAGCTTTGATTTCCCCCTTACGGCCTTCCAGCCTGTTTCTAAATGTTTCAAAGTCGAATTCCCCGTCCAGGACCGACGGTCCCAGACCCCGGCCCTCGATCACCGACTCCGGTTTTTCCACCAGCCCGATCCATCCGAGCATCCTCTGGTTCACATACGCCAACACCCCGCCGCCTTCGAAGCCGAACAGGACGCGACTGTAAGCCGGCTCCTGTTCCGGTTCTTCGAAATAGTGCAGGTATCCGGTCATCCCGAAGTGCATGACGAGCCACACACCGCGATCAAGCCGGCAGAAGAGGTACTTTCCATGCTGCCGGGTCGAAATGAACTCCGCTCCGGCCAGACTTTCAAGTTCCTGCCGGGAAACTCCCCGGACGATTTTCGGATTGGCGAGCCGGACGCAGGCAATCTTTCGCCCCACGGCGTGTTCCTGGAAATATTTCCTGAAGTGGGCAACATCGGGAAGTTCCGGCATAGCAGGCTCTCCTTCCGCAACTCTTCCCACAAAAAAGGAAGGTTTACCCGGCAATCGGGCACCCACGGGGTGCCGGCGCGTCTACTCTTCGGCAGGTTCTTCCTCGGCGGAGGGGGTGGAAAGATCGAGGTTTGGCAGCTGAGCGCTTACCACCGTGTTTTTGAGCGTCCAGAAAACACTGCGGAAATGCTCGTCGAAGTTGGTAGGGGAAACCCGGCCCAACTCGATGAACTTGACCAGGATTTCCTTGGTCAGCTTCATGATTTTTTCATCATCAGGACTCATCGCATCCTCGCCGTTTCCAGTTAAAAAGCCTCTGCTTTATGGATTGGAAGGCCATGGGGTATCGAGCAGAGGCTTTTCGAGCAAGTGGAATACCCCGGAAGGCATTCCGGCGCTCGTATGTAAATGTATCACAGTGGCAGTCGCGCAAGCAACTAAATAGGCCAATTTGCACCGGAATTTGGCAATGGTGCCGCAAAGAGGGGAGGATGAGCGGGAATTTCGGGGTGGGTCTCCGGGAATTGCACAATTATTTCGGAAAGTTTGGAGGGTGCGAAGGAGAATTGTCTTGACAAAGTAGAAAAAGTGGTGCAAGAGAGGTGTCAAGTGGGAAATTGTGGGTAAAAGGGGTACAAAGTGGGTATTTTGAACAAGCCCTACTTCAGAGGACGATCGGTCCACCGCCTGGACGTTAAGGGGCGACTCCGGATTCCCGCAAAATTCAGGGAAGTCTTGCAGAACCACTATACAGACGCTCTCATCGTGGCCCAGCTGGGCGATTGCCTCGTGGCGTATCCGCCCGAGAGATGGGATGAGATCGAATCAAAAGCGTTGAGTCTTTCCGAAGTTCAACCCGAGCACCGTGCCTTTTTGCGCCGGTTTGTTTCGAGCGCTGAAGAATGTGAGTTTGACAACCAGGGCAGGATTCTCATCCCGCCCCTGCTTCGTGAAGATGCCGGGCTGGATCAGGAAGTGGTCCTTGCCGGCGTCCTCACCAATTTCGAGATATGGGACAAGTCCGTCTGGGATGTCCAGGCGGAGCGTGACAAGCAAAATTACCAGAAGATAATGGAAACAATCGCCGGTACCGGGCTTTAAGTATGAGTGCAACCCTGCCGGAAGGTCAACACATACCGGTCATGCTGGAGCCGGCCATAGAGCATCTGAACTGCAGGCCGGGCGGCATTTACATCGATGGAACCGTCGGAGGAGGAGGATACACCCGGGCGATACTGGAAAAGAGCGAGCCGGACGGAACTGTAGTCGGCCTCGACTGGGATATGGAAGCAATCGAGCGTGTTCGCGAGCGACTGTCCGTCTACGGCAGCAGACTCATTCTCGAGAAGGCTGATTATGCCGATATCCGCCAAGCCCTTTACAAACACAACCTGGAGCGCGTGGACGGAATTGTCGTCGATCTCGGGCTTTCGAGCTACCAGATCGATGACGCGGAGCGCGGCTTCAGCTTCATGCAGGAAGGGCCGCTCGATATGCGCATGGACCGCGAACTGCCCCTGAGCGCGGCAGACCTTGTAAATACGCTGCCGGAAAGGGAACTGGCCGATCTGATCTATCGCTACGGCGAGGAGAGGATGTCCAGGCGAATTGCGCGTGCCATAGTGACGGAGAGGAAGAATCGGCCGATAGAGGGAACGCGCGAGCTTGCGGAACTGATACGCAAGGCGGTTCCCCGGACGAGGGATGCGGTCCGGATACACCCGGCCACACGCACTTTTCAGGCCCTGCGTATAGCAGTAAACCACGAACTTGAATCTTTGGAGCGCTTTCTGCCCGAAGCCTTCGATCTTCTCGGTCCGGGCGGAAGGCTGTGTGTCGTTTCCTTCCATTCGCTGGAAGATCGTATCGTAAAGGAGACCTTCAGGGAATGGGCGCGACAGTGCCGCTGTCCGCGCGAGCTAGCTGCGTGCGCCTGCGAGGGTAGGCCCCTCGTCAGGGTCTTGACCAGAAAGACTCTTCGGCCTTCGCCGGATGAGGTTGAGCGAAACCCCCGCGCGCGCAGCGCCCGGCTCAGGGCCGTCGAAAAGCTCTGAGGCGGATGCCTGAATAGCGGCGCGCAGCGGTTTTTCCTTTTTTGCGATTGCGCCACGGCCCTACTTCTCCGGGTTTGAGGGGGCCGGGAGGAGAACGGGCCTGATTCACCCCCGCGACGGGGAAAGCAGTATGGGCTTCCGGGTAACGAGGGGTTGAGAAAGAAGCAGGGGCTATTCCGGACGGCCCTGGGGAGGGCTGTCCGGAGCTTCTTCCGAAACGGACGGAACTGAACAGCTCACGAGGGGGGAAAGACCGGAGAGAGGCGTTGGATCGAGCGGGAGAACGACTGAGTTCTGCTGGGCAATATTATGCGAAAGGGTGCAATCATGCAGGAATCAACCTTCGAGAAGGGGTTTCCGAAACGCAGGTGCCCCTCTTCAGCCAATCTGATGAGAAGAAATACAGTGAACCGTTTTGAACCCGATCCGGTCTGCAGAAGGCCGGCAAAACCGAACGCATTCTATAGGTCGACGGCCCACCCCTTCCGGCGGGGATCTTACCACCCGGGAGGAAGCGACTGGGAGCCGGCCCGGGACATTTTGTAACCGGGCAGTACGGGCAAGGCCCGACAACAGTAACGAAACCTGACTACTGGACGAGCCGATGAGTTGGACAAGAGAAGGCGCTTCAATGCTGAACCTGAAGCCGGGTAGCGATTTTACCTTTCAGGAACCGCGTTCCGGCACCAGTCACATAGGGGTCTGGCTGGTGACCGCCACTTTCCTGGGAGTGGTGTTTGTCTGCTGCGCGATCTTTTATGTCTGGCTGTATGTACACCAGGTCCAGAACGGCTACAGGCTCGCCAAGATATACGAGGAAAACGAGCTCCTCAGCACGGTCCAGCGAAAACTTACGCTGGAGTGGTCCCGGTTCGGGGACCCGTACCGGTTGGAAGAAATCGGTCGAAATCAATTTGGCCTGGCTCCGCCAAGGCCCGAGCAGAAGCTTTTAATGCGTTAACGTACAAATCCGGAAGGAACAATCAATGGACGGGCGCGAGCCGCGGAATTTCTTAACAGCCCGCTACTGGTCATGCCGCGTGCTTTTCCACATGCTGGTGATCGTGGGGCTCTGCGCCGTAGTCTACAAAGCCTTCCGGCTCCAGGTGATCGAGCACTCCGTCTGGGTTGAGCGCGCTCGGGCCCAGCTCAACACCACCTTCAATGTTCCCGCCTACCGGGGTTCCATCTACGACCGCGAAGGACGTCTCCTGTCCTATTCCGTTCCGCAGAGATCACTTTATGCGGGCGGCGATCTTGCAGACTCCAGGAAAGTGTGCGGCCAGCTCAGCCAAATCCTGGGCGAGCCGCAGAAAGCACTCGAGAAAAAACTCAGCGGTTCAAGGCGCTTCGTGTGGATAAAACGCCAGTTGACGGACCAGCAGGCCATTGCCGTCGAGAATATGAAAGCCCCCGGCCTGAGCCTTATGGACGAATACAAGCGCTTCTATCCTTACCGTCAGGTTGGAGGCCAGGTGGTCGGCTTTGTCGGCATGGACGGCGTGGGCCTGGAAGGGGTTGAGAAGTCCTTCGACGGGATCCTGCGGAGCAAGTCCACCCCGGTCGGCCAGCTCAGAGACGGCGTGCGGAAGTGTATCTGGCTCAATTCATCCGCTCCCCCCGAACCGGTCGAAAGCTACGGGGTACGGCTGTCGCTCGATGCATTCATACAATATCTGGCCGAACTCGAACTCGAAAAGGCTGTCCAGAAATACCGGGCAAGAGCCGGCGAAGTGGTCGTTCTCGATGCGCGGACATCCGAAGTGCTCGCCATGGTGAACTGGCCGTTTTTCGATCCCAATCTTCCGGACAAGAAGGAAGCCCAGCTTTGGCGCAACCGCACCATCACGGACGCCTTCGAGCCCGGCTCGACCTTCAAGGTCTTCCTCATGAGCTCCGCTCTGGAAGAAAACATGGTTCGCGAGCGGGACCGCATCTACTGCGAGGGCGGCAAGTGCAACCTTGCCGGGCACACGATCAAGGACGTGCACCCGTACGGCTGGCTTACCATGCAGGAGGTGATAAAGTACTCGAGCAATATCGGTGCGGCCAAAATCGCCCTCCATATCGGTGGAGAGCGCTACTCCCGCTACATTAGCGGGTTCGGGTTCGGATCGCTCAGCGGCATACAGCTTCCGGGAGAAGTGAAAGGCCTGGTGCGCGGTCACCGGAAGATGCGGCCCATCGACCTGGCCACGACGGGTTTCGGACAGAGCATAGGCGTGACGAGTCTTCAGCTCACCGCGGCTGTTGCAGCCATAGCGAACGACGGCGATTACAGTCCCCCGATCATTGCCAAAGATATTCTGGACTGCCGGGGCAAATCCATTCAGGAATTCCGGTCCTCGAAGGTCCGGAGGGTGATACAAAAGAGGACGGCGGATCAGATCCGTGCTATGATGTGTCTTGTAACTCAGGAAGGCGGTACCGGCGTGGCCGCTGCGCCGGAAGGATATTTGACGGCGGGCAAGACTGGAACGGCTCAGGTAATGGATCCCGTTACGAAGCGGTATGCTTCGCATAAATATACTGCGGTTTTCACCGGGTTTGTCCCGGCAGATCAGCCCAAACTGGTAATATCGGTAGTTGTCCACGAACCCCAGGGTTCCATATACGGCGGAGTGGTGTCGGGACCGGTGTTCCGTAACATCGCCGCAAAAGCTCTGCCCTACCTCGGGGTAATGCCCTCTCCCGCAAATCCAGCAGCCGTCAGGCTGACCAATTCCTCTTCTTCCGGTTCTGCCAAGAAAAGTACCGGAGGCGCGCAGCATTCCGCAACGGGCAAACCCGGTGCCACTTCCTCTCAAAAATCGAAGATAAATAAAGCAGCCCCGAAAAAAAGCTCGGATCCCGGGGCCGTTCTGGTTAATAACGGAAAGGAACCACCCAAACCCAAGAGCAGTCGCCGTGAGCTGCCGAAAAACTACACGAAGGCGGAAGGCCGGGAAAGCGGACTGTATTAGTCCGGCCCTTTCCTGCGTGCAGTTTCTTTATTACTCGCTGCTCACCGACCGGAAGCCCCGGATGGCTGCTCTTTCCGGCTGAACGCTTTTCCAGCCGGGAAAAGAACCGGGCATTACAGGGAAATGGAAGCAACAAAGCCAGGTATTTTTGATGAAAACCTTGAAAGAACTCATACACGGTCTGGAGATTCTCGGCACATCCGGCAACATGGATGTTGCCGTTACGGATATTTGCAGTGACAGCAGGCGCGTCACCGAGGGAAATCTTTTCGTTTGCGTTCCGGGCAGCCGCTTCGATGGGAATGCCTTTGCAGGCGAGGCGGTGGCGAAAGGCGCCGTGGCGCTCGTTTCCGAAGCAGAGCCCGCCGGGAAGACGGCAGCCGCATACGTCCGGGTACCCGACATCCGCAAGGCGCTTGCAGCGCTCGCGATCAACTTTTTCGGAAATCCCTCCCGCGGACTCCAACTGATCGGCATCACGGGCACGAACGGCAAGACCACCACATCGCTTCTGATCGAGAGCATTCTTCGCAGTGCGGGATGCACCCCCGGGGTCCTTGGCACCCTCGCCTACAGGTGGGGCAATCGGGAACTGCCCGCTTCCATGACGACTCCGGACTCGCTCGAACTCCAGAGGATCTTCCACGAGATGCTCCGCGACGGTGTTTCCCACGTGGTGATGGAAGTCTCCTCCCACGCCCTGGCGCTCGGAAGAATTGCGGGATGCACGTTCAGGACCGGCGTTTTTACCAATCTCTCGCAGGACCACCTCGATTTCCATTCCAGCATGGAAGATTATTTCGCAGCGAAAAAACTGCTCTTTTCCGACTATCTCGACCCGCACCGTTCCGCGGCGGTGCTGAACGCCGATGACCCCTACGGCAGGAGGATCCTGGAAAACGGAGCGCCCGGAAACCATGCCCTGGGTTACTCGGCTGCCGTACCTTCCATGGAGGACGCCGCCGGGGTCTTTGCCAGAAAAGTGCAGTTCACTCCTCACGGCATTCATGCCCTCATCGGCACGCCGCGGGGCGATATCGAAATCGAATCTTCCCTGGTGGGCAGACTCAACCTCTACAATGTGCTTGCGGCGGTTTCCGCGGCCTTTGCGCTGGGCATTCCGTTCGAAGCCATTGCCGATGGCATCCGCGCCGTTTCCCACGTGGACGGCCGGCTTCAGCGCGTAGAGGTTCCCGCCTCCTGCGGTTTTCACGTTATCGTGGACTACGCCCACACACCGGATGCAGTGGAAAAGGCCCTCACCTGCCTGCGCGAAATGGAACCGGGCCGCCTCATTGCCGTTTTGGGCTGCGGCGGCGACAGGGACCGCGGCAAGCGCCCCATCATGGGCAGAATTGCCGCGCAAAAAGCCGACCTGGTGATCGTCACGAGCGACAATCCCCGGACGGAAGACCCCGCAAAAATTCTCGACCAGGTCGAAGCAGGGATCAGGGAAACCGGAGTCCGCTATTTCGAACCGACCGGACCGGCGCCGGCCGAACGGTGCTACACGACGGAAATCGACAGGCGCAAGGCCATAGAGCTTGCCCTTGCCATAGCCCGACCCGGCGACATCCTTTTCATCGGCGGCAAAGGGCATGAAACCTATCAGATTATCGGGACCACGAAATATCCCTTCGACGACAGGCTGGTCGTGAAGGACTATTTCCGGAATCACCCAGTTTCAGATTGAAGGCCATTTATGTTTTGGACGGTAGCAACACTGGCTGAAGCCACACAAGGGAAAATACTCTCGGGCAATCCGCAGACCCCGATCAAAACGATATCGACGGACACCCGCCGGATTGCGCCGGGTCACTGTTTTATAGCCCTGGCCGGGGAAAACCATGACGGTCATGCTTTCGTAGCCGAGGCGGCAAAAAAAGGAGCCGCAGCGGTAATCGTATCGGAATGGCCTGCCGACGCCAGGCCCGAAGACCTGGGAGCGGCGGTCATAAAGGTGCGCGACACCCTGTACGCGCTTGGGGAAATAGCCCGCGTCCACCGCGGCCGGTTTGTCATTCCGGCGATCGCGGTATCGGGCAGCAACGGTAAGACGAGCACGAAGGAAATGACCGCAGCCATATTGGGCCGGAAGCAGAAGGTTCTCAAAAATAAGGGGAATTTCAACAACCTGATCGGCCTTCCGCTCACGCTTCTCGAACTCAACGAGGAGCACCAGGCGGCTATCGTGGAGATGGGCATAAACGTTCCGGGAGAAATGGCCAGGCTTGCCGAGATCGGCAATCCCACCGTCGGAATAATCACTAACGTGCAGCCGGCCCACCTCGAAGGCCTGCACTCCCTTGACCGCATCCTGGAAGAAAAGGGAAAGCTCTGGAAATCGCTCGGCAGCGACGAAGTTGCCGTGGTGAACCTGGATGATCCCAGGTTGGCCTCCTTTGCCCGGACCCTTCCCTGCCGGAAGGTAACCTACTCGCTGGACGATCCGAATGCGGACGTGCACCTTTGCTCCCCGGTCCGCATCACCGAAGGGGTGACTGCATTCCGTGCCCGGTTTGGCGAGAACGAGGTCTCCGTCGTACTGCCCGCGATGGGACTCCATCATGCCAGAAACGCGCTTGCGGCCGTTGCCGCCTCGCTCGCAACGGGAAGCTCTCCCGAAGATATCGAAGCCGGGCTTGCTGAATACGAACCCGTTGGGCAGCGTATGCAGTTCCACAAGCTCCCGAACGGCTGTGTTCTGATCGACGACACCTACAACGCCAATCCCGGTTCGCTGCTCGCTGCGGTCGAGGCGGTGGCGGAAGCCCGATCGGGTCAACCTTTCGTGGTAGTGCTCGGCGAGATGCGGGAACTTGGCTCGGAAAGCGCGGCGCTGCACTTTGCCGTGGGCGAAAAAATCGGCCGCGGAAAGCCCAGCAGGCTTGTCACTCTGGGCGAGATGGGCCTGGAAGTCGAAAGGGGAGCGCAGGCGGCCGGCCTGGATGCATCCCTGTGCTTTCATGCCATGACGCATGATGAGGCCGTTGAGTATGTGCGCAGCAACCTCCCGGAATGCGCCTGGGTGCTCGTGAAGGGTTCCAGGGCGATGGCCATGGAAAAGATTGTGGAAGGGATTGCCGGAACATGGCTATAGCAGCGCAAAAAGAAGAAAAGGTGCTCGTCGTGGGGCTGGGCGTGTCCGGCCGCGCCGTCTGCACTTTATTGCGCAGCCGGGGAGCGGATGTGACCGCAACCGACATCCGGCAGAGAGCGGATTTCAACGGGGCGCTGGACGGCCTCGAAACGTCCGGGTGCACACTCCGCCTGGGAGAGCATTCCGTAGAAGACTTTATCGGCGCGGACCGCGTGATAGTAAGCCCCGGCATCCCCCTGGACATCGAGCCGCTGGCGGCAGCCCGGCGCCGCGGGGTTGAGATCGTCGGGGAACTGGAATGGGCGTGGCGGCAGGTCGAGCTGCCGTCGATCGCCGTCACTGGTACGAACGGCAAGACCACAACCACTGCTCTGATCGGTGAAATGCTGAAACGGGCCGGAAAGAAAGCCTTTGTGGGAGGCAATATAGGAACCCCGCTCAGCCAGTGGCTCCTTGCCGGGGAAGATGCCGAGGTCCTCGTGCTCGAGGTCAGCAGCTTTCAGCTCGATACCGCGACGCGATTCTCCCCCGACGTCGGGGTTCTGCTCAATGTCACCGAAGACCACCTGGACCGCTACGACAGCTTCGAAGCCTATGCGGATTCCAAGTTTTCCGTGTTTCAGAGGCAGAACGCACGCGGATTCGCCGTGATCAACGGCGACGACCCCGTCTGCCGCAAAAGAATTCCCGAGCTGCAGGGGACGGTGCTCGTTTTCAGTACGTCGGACCCGGCAGCCAACGCCTGCGTGGTGAACAACCGGGTCCGGGTCGCTCTTCCCGGAAAAGAGCCCTTCGAACTCGCCCTGGATTCGACAAAACTCACCGGGGCTCACAACCGGGAAAACATCATGGCGGCAAGCCTTGCGGCTGCGGCGATGGATATATCTCCCGCAGCGATCCAGGCCGCAATCGACGGGTTTGCCGGTCTGCCGCACAGAATGGAGTGGGTGCGCAGCTGGCATGGAGTCGACTTCTATAACGATTCCAAGGGAACCAACGTCGGAGCCGTGGTAAAGGCACTCGAAGGATTCGACCGCCCGGTGCTGCTTCTGCTCGGCGGCAAGGACAAGCTCGGCTCCTACGAACCCCTGGTCGCACCTCTCAGAAGAACGGGCAAGGCAATATTCGCCTACGGCGATGCCGGCCCGAAGATTTACGAAGCATTGCGGCAAAGCATCCCCGCCCGGCTCTTTTCCGACCTGGAAGCGGCATTTCGCGAAGCGGTCGGGCGCGCCTCGACGGGGGACGTGGTGCTTTTGTCACCCGCATGTTCCTCTTTCGACCAGTACGAGAGCTATGGACAGCGGGGCAACCATTTCAGAAAGCTCGCGGCCGGTTTGGCCGATTGACCCCTGTTTTCGCACAGGCAGGGAATTATACAGGTTAAAGGGAAGGCAGAGACGAAACATGTCGAGATCTGCGATCGACGCACCTCCATCGATGACAGGGGTAGGCCCCAGGGAAAAGCAGGGTATTAGTTGGAAGCCCCTTACCCTCGAGGTGCAGCTTTGGATCGAGGTCTCGCTTCTGGTCGCTTTCGGGCTGATCATGATTTTCAGCGCCAGCTCGATCCCTGCCCTGAAAAAGTTTGCCGATCCCAACCATTACATGAAGCGCCAGCTTCTCTGCATCGCACTGGGCTTGCCGCTGATCGTGATCTTGAGCCGCGCGTCCTACCGGATTTACAAGAAATACACCGGCCTCATGATGCTCGGCACCCTTTTCGTGCTCGCCGCGGTGCTCATTCCCGGACTCGGCATAGAGCTGAACAACGCGCGGCGGTGGTTTCGCGTGGGCAGCTTCCTCATTCAACCCGCGGAATTCGCCAAGGTGATCTGGGTGGTGTTTCTCAGCTACTCCCTGGTGAAGAAGCAGGACCGTATCAAAAAGTCGAGCATCAGCTTCTGGCCGCACATAATCATATGTGGGATGTTGAGCGCTCTGTTGCTCAAGGAGCCCGATTTCGGCACCACCGCCATGATCGGACTTCTGGCCGTGATCATGCTGGCCATGGGGGGCGTCCCCTGCCGCAATTTCATACTCATGGCGCCCGTAGCGGCAGCCGGCTTGTACCGGTTCGTTTTCCTCGTCCCCTACCGGCGCGAGCGCATCACCGCTTTTCTCAACCCCTGGGTCGATCCGCTCGACTCAGGATACCAGCTTATCCAGGCCTGGATCGCCGTCGGCTCGGGCGGTTTTCTGGGAAAAGGCCTGGGAGCAGGAGAACAGAAGTTGTTTTATCTTCCCGAATCCTATACCGATTTCATCCTGGCGGTTATTGGAGAGGAACTCGGGTTTGTCGGCATTTTCATAGTCTGTGTTCTCTTTCTCCTGGTTTTCCGGACCGGAATGCAGATTTCCAGGCAGGCGCCGGATCTGCTCGGCAGCCTTATGGCGGCCGGGCTTACCATGTTGCTCTCGCTTCAGGCCGTGCTCAACATGGGAGTCGTTCTGGGACTGGTTCCGACCAAGGGAATGCCGCTTCCTTTCATTTCTTACGGAGGCAGCGCCTTCACCGCAAACTGCGTCGCGGTGGGTCTACTCATGAGCATTGCCAGGAGCAGTGAAAAACGGATGGATCAAAATGTTTAAGCGGTACCAACGCATTCACTTTATAGGAATTGGCGGAATCGGGATGAGCGGCATTGCCGAACTGTTGCTCAACCTGGGATACAAGGTGAGCGGCTCCGATCAGCGGACATCGGACCTTACCCGGCGGCTCGAGGGTTTCGGAGCGGTCATCCACGAGGGGCATGACGCTGCGAACGTGCAGGGCGCCGACGTAATCGTGATCTCCTCCGCCATTTCCGAAGACAATCCCGAACTCCAGGCGGCCAGAAAGCTTCCGAAGGTCCCGGTAATCCGCCGGGCGGAGATGCTGGCCGAACTGATGCGCCTCAAGTACTCGGTGCTCGTTGCCGGAGCGCACGGGAAGACGACGACGACTTCCATGGTTTCGACGGTACTGGCCCGGGGCGACCTGGACCCGACCGTTGTCATCGGCGGCCGCCTCAACGCGTGGGGTACCAACGCAAAGCTCGGAACCGGCGAGTTCATGGTCGCAGAAGCCGACGAAAGCGACGGGACTTTTCTGCTGCTCCCTCCAACCATTGCCGTGGTGACGAACATCGATCTCGAACACCTCGACTATTACCGCGACCTGGCCCATATCCGGGAAACGTTCCTGCAGTTCATAAACAAGATCCCGTTTTACGGACAGGCGGTTCTGTGTCTCGAAGATGAAAACATCCAGGCCATCCTGCCGTCGGTCCAGAAGAGATTCGTAACGTACGGATTTTCATCACAGGCCGATTTCCAGGCGCGAAACGTCCAGACCAGCGGCCTTTCGAGCACCTACCGGGCTTACTTCCACGGGGAAGACCTGGGGGAAGTGACGATTCCCATCCCGGGCCGGCACAACGTTCTCAACTCACTGGCGGCAGTGGCGGTCGGACACGAGTTGGAAATCCCCTGGTCGGCAGTCCAGGCGGGATTGCGCGATATGACCGGCGTGCAGCGCCGTTTCCAGATAAAAGGGGAAGCAGGCGGAGTCCTCGTCCTGGACGATTACGGGCACCATCCGACCGAAATTCGCGCGGTCCTGGAAACTCTTGCGAGCTGCTACCCGGACAGGCGGAGGATCGTCGCTTTCCAGCCGCACCGGTATTCACGGACTCTGGCGCTGATGGATCAGTTCGCCCGGTGTTTTTACCATTCGGACGTGCTGGTCATGACGGAAATCTATGCAGCCAGTGAGAAGCCCATTCCTGGAATCAATGCGAACAGGCTGGTGGAACAAATAGCCGCGCACGGGCATCATGAACTTCATTTCTGCCCGACACTCGGCGCGATGCTCGAAAAACTCGACTCGATCGTGGCGCCGGGAGACGTCGTCATCACTCTCGGTGCGGGAAGTATCTGGCAGGTGGGAGAATCGCTCCTGGAGAGGCTGAACGGCAATAAACCGCATGCCTCCCATGCCGGAGCGTGAAAGAGGAAAAATGCGCAGCGAGGCCCTGTTGAAAGCGATGCCGGATGTGGAACTGAGATGGCGCGAGCCGCTGTCGAAGCATACCACTTTCCGTGTCGGCGGCCCGGTCCGGTGCCTGGCGCGTCCACGCACCGAAGAGGCGCTTTCCGGGCTGATCCGGGCGCTGCGTGAGGAACAGGTTCGGTTCGTCGTTCTCGGTGGCGGCAGCAACGTTCTCCCGCCGGACGGAGAGTGGGACATTGTAGTCATCCAGCTCGGCCTTGCGTGCCATAGTCTTTTCCGATGCAGGGAGCAGGGTGCGGAAGCGGACTGCATCTACGCGGGAGCGGGAATCCGGCTTTCAAAACTGGTCCGGTACTGCGTGGAAAACGACCTGGAGGGAATCGAGAGCCTGGCAGGAATTCCCGGAACGGTTGGCGGCGCCCTGGTCATGAACGCCGGCACGCCGTCGGGAGCCATATCCGATGCCCTTCTCCGGGTCGAACTGATCGATGCCGGCGGAAACAGGCGCAGGGTGCTGAAAGATGAACTCTCACCCACATACCGATCGATGGGACTTCCCGGAGAGAGCATCGTTCTGGGTGGGTGCTTAGGACTGAAAAAGTCTTCAAAAGCAGTGCTGGAAGAGCGAGTGCACGGCATCCTGGAGCGCCGCAGGCGGACGCAGCCGCTCAGGTTCCCGTCCGCGGGATCGATATTCAAGAATCCGCCCGGCGCATTTGCCGGGGAATTGATAGAAAAGGCAGGGCTCAAAGGGTTTCGTCTAGGCGGAGCTGAGGTTTCCAGGAAACATGCGAACTGGATAATTAACCGGGGAAACGCCAATTCCGGCGAAATAATGAGGCTGATTGAGAAAATAGAAAATGAAGTTTTCGGAACTTTTGGCGTGCGTTTGGAACGAGAAATTCGTATACTTGCACAATCCTGAAAGATCCCGGCCAGATGATAAAATCCAGGAAAATGAGGCGAAACAGGTACCGCGAGAGTAAAATTAGGCTGCTCAAGGGAAAGATTCGCCAATTTAGGGCTATTTTTGGTGTTCTTGCCGTATTTTGTATGGTCCTGCTATTGAGTGCAGGCCTCACTCGGCTATACCAGGCTCTCCTGGAAACACGCTGGCTCAGGGTCGAGGAGATCGAAACGGCCGGGCTGAAAAAGATCGACCGAATCGATGTTTTGAACACCATGGGAGTAAGTAAGGGCGAGTGCATTCTGAACCTCAGGATGAGCCCGATTGCCGACCGGCTGAGAAAGCTTCCCATGGTGAAAACGGCTTCCGTGCAGCTCGAACTGCCGGGAAAGCTGATTGCGGAAATTACGGAAAGAGAACCAGCAGCGCTGCTCAAGGGCAGCGATTTGTATATGGTGGACGAGGAAGGCATTCTGTTTGCCTCCGTCGTTCCTGAGCAAACACGAACTGTTCCGCTCATCACAGGTCTTTGCGCCCAAAATCTCAAAGTAGGGGATTCTATTCCGGCGCAGGACATGAAGCGCATAAGGGAACTCCTGGCAGCACTCAAAAAATCCGCCGACTGGCTCCCGGTCGATGCCGTTATGGAATGTCGATGGGGTGCGGGCGGGTTTGCTTTGATTGTGGGTGAAAGAGGCGTACCGGTTGAGATTGGCCGGGAAGACTTCAATCAAAAACTGACCAGGCTCAAGCAGGTCATAGCGACGATCAGCGATCGGCAGTGGGCCGAGCTGGTCACGCGAATCGACCTCGACTACCCGGGCAAAGCCTACCTGGAGGGCAATTTCCCTGTTCCGAAGCAGGGGCAGGGGAGCGGCAAACAGCCGGGCTGACGCCGGTTGAGGATGACCCCCGGATTGATGGGGTAGAAATAGAAGGATGATTTTACCGGATTAGAATTATCCTGTTTCGAACCCGGCTGCTTTGATGAGAGTTTGAAAGGAATCCGATGGGAAAAAGAGAGGAACTGATAGTCGGGGTTGACCTCGGAACCACGAAAGTCTGTGCCGTAGTCGGGGAAGTTACCTCCGAAGGAATGGATATTGTGGGCGTGGGCACCTACCCCTCCGCCGGGTTGCGGGGAGGGGTCGTGGTCAACATCGACCAGACGGTTCATTCCATAAAGAAGGCGGTCGAGGAAGCCGAACTCATGGCGGGATGCGAGATTTCTTCCGTATTCGCCGGAGTAGCGGGAACCCACGTGCAAAGCCTGAACAGCCACGGGGTTATCGCCATAAAGAACCGCGAGGTCACCCAGTCCGACGTGGAACGGGTGCTGGACGCGGCAAAAACCGTCGCACTTCCCTTCGACCGGCAGATCCTTCATGTGCTTCCACAGCAATATATTGTAGACGACCAGGAGGGCATCCAGCATCCGATCGGGATGGCCGGAGTGCGCCTGGAAGCAAAAGTGCACATCATCACAGGCATGACCAGCGCCATTCAGAATATTATCAAATGCTGCGAAAGGGCTGAACTGCAGGTACAGGACGTCGTGCTCGAGTCGCTTGCTTCGAGCGAGGCCGTTTTGGACATGGACGAAAAACAGCTCGGGGTGGCTCTCGTGGACATCGGAGGCGGGACGAGTGAAATCGCGGTCTTTCAGAACAATGCCATCCGCCATTCCACGGTAGTCGGCTTGGGAGGCAATCACATTACTTCGGACATCTCCGTCGGACTGCGGTGTTCGATGGACGAAGCAGAGAAGATCAAGAAGAAATTCGGCTGCGCGCTGGTCGAGATGGTCAATCAGCAGGACATAATTGAAGTCGGGTCGGTTGGAGGGCAGAAGCCCCGCCAGCTTGCCCAGTCGATTCTCACGCAGATTATAGAAGCGCGCGTTAAGGAAATTCTGGACATTATTGAATGGGAACTGGTCAGGTCCGGGTTCATAGAATCCTTGCACGCCGGAGTAGTCCTGACCGGCGGCGTTTCACTCCTTCCCGGCATTCGCGAACAGGCAGAACGGGTTTTCGATATGCCGGTACGCATCGGAGTCCCTTACAATTTTGGCGGCCTCGGGGATGTTGTCAAAAATCCTATCTACTCAACCGCTGCCGGGTTGCTGCTCTATGGAAAAGAGCATGGCGGCGGAGTGCCCATCAGGGATTCTCGGGGAAAAGTCTGGTCTTTTTTCGAAATGCTCAAGCGCTGGTACAAAGAATTCTGGTAGAGATTCGGTTCCGCCAGGCGCGGAACGGGAAAGAAATTTGCGATCATCGGGGAAATTCTAAGGCGGAGCTACTATGGCGAGAAAAGAAGCAAATAGGGGGAAGGACGGAATGGAACAGATGACGATCGGAGATGCCGAAATCAGCAACAGGGCGAAGATCACCGTTCTGGGCATTGGCGGCGGCGGCGGCAACGCGATAAATAACATGATCAAGGCCGGACTTGAAGGCGTTCAGTTCATTGCGGCCAACACCGACTGGCAGGTGCTGGAGAAAAATCTCGCGCCGGTCAGGATCCAGCTCGGAACAAACCTTACCAAAGGCCTTGGAGCAGGAGGCCAGCCGGAAGTCGGCGCCAAAGCCGCTCAGGAAGATATCGACAAAATTCGTGAAGCAGTAGACGGCAGCGACATGGTTTTCATAACCGCAGGCCTGGGCGGCGGCACAGGTACGGGCGGCGCCCCCATAGCGGCCCAGATCTGTAAAGAAATGGGCGCCCTGACGGTCGCCGTGGTAACGAAACCGTTCGTAGTCGAGGGCAAGGTCCGCATCCGCAACGCGGATGAAGGCCTGAAGTCGCTTCAGGAAACCGTTGACACCCTTATCACCATTCCAAACAATCGCCTGCTTTGCCTGGCCGACAGGCGCTCCACTTTCCTTGAAATGATAAAACGGGCGGACGACGTGCTGCTGTATGCGGTAAAGGGCATTTCCGACCTGATTATCAAGCAGGGCTACATCAACGTTGACTTTAACGACGTGAAATCGGTCATGGGCGAAATGGGACTTGCCCTGATGGGAACCGGCGTCGGCCGCGGAGAAAATCGCGCTGCCCAGGCCGTACAGCAGGCCATTTCCAGCCCTCTGCTCGAAGACATCTCGATCCATGGCGCCCGGGCCGCTCTGATAAACATCTCCGCCGGGCCGGATTTGGGTATGCACGAATTCGAGGAAGCCCTCTCCATTATCCACAAGGAAGTCAACGACGATGCCAATATCATCCTCGGCATGGTGATGGATGAAACGATGGAGGATGAGATTCGCGTAACCGTTATTGCAACCGGCATCGGGAAGGCCGAGCAGCTGAAAAAGGCCGACCCGGCCAGCGCGGTGCGCCCCCTCAGAAGGTTCAAGCCCGAAGGTGTCACTCCGGACCTGAACTACGATTACCTGCAGATTCCGGCTCACGTGCGCCAGCGCGTTCCCAAAGCGGATATGCAGCCGGGAGAACAGCAGGCCGATTCGACCGAACAGCCGGCCAAGAGAAGGACGCTGCTCCAGATGATTACGGGCGGAACCAGGGGCGGGCGGGAAGAAGAAGATCTGAGTATTCCGACCTTCATTCGCAGGCAGGCCGACTGATCCGATCCTGCCCGAAGAAGCATCAAATAAATGACAAAACCCCCTTTTTCCCGGCTTCAAAACCTGGCAAGGGGGTTTTGTCATTTAAAGGATTGCAGCGATTTTCTTATGCCGCATCAGGTTAAGAAGCGGAAATCACAGGGCTGGGCCACGAAGACAACATGACTTACCCAAAGTGTTGCTCCATGCCTGCCGGCAGAGGCGTGGGTAGGGAGACCTGCGCTATCTTTGGCCATGGATGCCGGGGAACCGGTCATCACGCAGGCCGTGTACCATTGACACTTCCCTTTAATGTGACTACAATGACCATATAAAGAAGTTTCTATTGTGATCATTATTGGAGGAATGCTGCATGCCAAGCCTGAACGTCGGAATCCGGGAAGCCAAGGCTAACCTGAGCAAATACCTTAGGATGGTGGAGAAGGGGCAAGAGGTTGTGTTGACGGATCACGGAAGGCCGGTGGGAAAGCTGGTTCCAATTGATAAGGGAGCATTGCCGCTTTCCTCCCGAATAAAGGAGATGGAAGAAGCGGGAATCCTTGAGCCGGTAACCGGAAAAGGTCCCAGGCGCTTGCCGCCTCCGATCCCCGTCGAGAAGGGAATGGCCCAGATGCTTCTTGAAGAAGACCGGGAAAGGGTTCTCCATGAATAACGAGGGCCAAAAGGTCGTCGTTTATTGGGATACGTCGGCAGTGCTCTCATCTCTGTTCACAGACGATCATAGCCCTCAAGCGCAGTATTGGATAAATCGAGACGGTTTCCATTTCCTCTCTACTCTGACCTATGCCGAAACCTGCGCTGTTATCGCCAGAATGCAAAGGGAGCGCAGGGTTGCGGAAATTGTAGCTCAGGCCGCTATGGAGGCTTTCAATGAGGGGCCCTGGCGGAGAGTGAATGCGCAACCGGCATGGACTCACATAGCAAGGCTTTCCCTAAAATGGGCTCTTAGAGGAGCCGATCTGTGGCACCTGGCTTTGGCAAAAGGTCTCCGGGATCACGTACCCGAATTGATGCTCCTCACTTTCGACAGGCAACTTCAAGCTTCAGCCAGGGGCGAAGGTCTTGAAGCAAAAGTTGTTTCATGACCAGGACGAATTCAGTCCTTTTGCTGTTCCCTGTCTGACCGTGCCGGAGGAATGCCAGATGCCTTTCTTCCTTTGCGCTAAAGCGACAGCCGTATGCCCGGTTTCGAGGGAAGTTCCCAGGCCGATGCCTTGAATTCCACCACGATTTGGGGAAAAAACCGAGCAGGGCGCCAATGTCCGAATTTTTTGGGACGATCCAGGCAGCATTCAGTTATTGAACCGCTCAGCCCTCAACGCGCCGCCACAGTGCAGCGGGCGGCGCTTACGCGCTTAACGCCCTGTGCCTGGCACGCCCACAAAAAAGGCCGACGCAATGTCGGCCTCGTCTTCTCTATTTATTTATTCGTCGGGGATTACTTCTTTATCCCTTCGGCTTTCGCCACCTTTGCCCAGGTGTCCCGAAGCGTGATCGTGCGGTTGAAAACGGGCTTGTCCCGCGTGCTGTCGGGGTCCATGCAGAAGTATCCCACACGCTCGAACTGGTAGCGGGTCGCGGGGTCAGCTTCGGCCAGGCTGGGCTCCAGCTTGCACGAGGTCACGACCTCGAGCGAGTCGGGGTTTATGTGGGCTTTGAAGTCGGGCCCTTCCTTGTCGTCTGCCGGGTTCGGCTTCAAAAACAGCTTGTCGTAGAGACGCAGTTCGGCTTCGACCGCGTGAGATGCGGACACCCAGTGCAGGGTGGCCTTGACCTTCCGGCCATCGGGCGCATCGCCGCCGCGCGTGGCGGGATCGTATGTGCAATGCAGCTCGACCACTTCCCCCTTCTCGTCCTTCACCACATCGGTGCACTTGATAAAGTAGGCGTAGCGCAGCCGCACCTCCCTGCCCGGAGCGAGCCGGAAGAACTGCTTGGGAGGATTTTCCATGAAATCCTCACGCTCGAGGTAGAGAACACGGGAGAAAGGAACCTTCCGGGTTCCGGCCGCCGGGTCCTCCGGATTGTTGATGGCGTCGAGATATTCGACTTCACCTTCCGGGTAGTTGTCGATGACCACCTTGAGCGGCCGCAGAACTCCCATTACCCGCTGCGCCTTCAGATTCAAATCTTCCCGGACGCAGTATTCGAGAAGCGCCAGGTCGACCAGGCTTTCCCGCTTGCCCACGCCGATCCGTTCGCAGAAGTTTCGGATCGCCTCCGGTGTATAGCCGCGCCGCCTCATGCCGGCAAGGGTCGGCATTCTCGGGTCATCCCAACCCGCAACGTGCTTTTCCTGGACGAGTTGCAGAAGCTTTCGCTTGCTCATCACAGTGTAAGTCAGATTCAACCGGGCAAATTCGATCTGCTGCGGATGGCTGGGGACGGGCAGGTTGTCCAGGAACCAGTCGTAAAGGGGCCTGTGGTCCTCGTATTCCATGGTGCAGATCGAATGGGTGATCCCCTCGATAGCGTCCGACTGCCCGTGGGCATAGTCGTACATGGGGTATATGCACCATTTATCGCCCGTACGGTGATGCGGAACGTTACGGATGCGGTACATGACGGGGTCGCGCATGTTGAGGTTGGGGGAGGCCATGTCGATCTTTGCTCGAAGCACGTACTTCCCGTCCTCGAATTCTCCCGCGCGCATGCGCTGGAAAAGATCGAGATTTTCCTCAACCGGGCGGTTCCGGTCCGGGCTTTCCCGGCCGGGCTCGGTGAGCGTTCCCCGGTGTTCCCTGATCTGATCTGCATTGAGGCTGTCGACGTATGCTTTCCCGGCCTTGATGAGGTAAACGGCCCATTCATACAGCTGATCGAAGTAATCCGATGCATGGTAGAGGCGGTCTTCCCAGTCGAATCCGAGCCAATGGACGTCGTACATGATGGAATCGACGTACTCCACCTCTTCCTTACCGGGATTGGTATCGTCGAATCGGAAGTTGCAAAGCCCGCCGAACTCGGCCGCAAGGCCGAAATTGAGGCATATGGACTTGGCATGGCCGATGTGAAGATATCCGTTCGGTTCGGGCGGGAACCTGGTCATTACCCTACCGCCATTTTTTCCTGCTTTGACGTCTTCGGCAACCATAGTGCGAATAAAATTCGGTGGAACTTTCGTGTCAGTGCCGTTCATTCATCTTCTCCGATTCGCAGGCGGATACTGTCCGAGCCGACAAGAGATATAAGAATAATATTAACCGGAATAATGCCGGAATAAATATAACCGGTCATATTCACTGGGAAAGCCGGGTTCAGCAAGGTCCCGGGGTAATTTCAACGGAAGGAACGTATTTATCGGCAATAATGAACGATTGCCCTGCTAACGGGGGCCCCCATTTGCAGGAGGCTTTTTCCGAGAGCTTTGAACGAACGAAAAAAGCCGTGGCAGACTAGTCAAGCGACACGAATCTGCCGACCTGCCGATTTACGCTTCGGTATATCTCCTCGTCCGTGCCGAAAATATCGACGATACATTTGTGATCGATCAGCTTTTCGACTATGTAAGCCGTTACGAACAGGCTTATGAAATTCGGACGCGGAACGAGTGTGCGCAAATTTGCCGTCTGGTACTGGATCTCGAATTCCTCGGAATCGAGAATCTTTTGCAGCGCAAGCCGGATTTGCTCTTCAAGATCGGCCTTGCTGATCGTTTCGATCAACCGCTCTTCAATAAGCTTCATCGATATGCGATCGGCCATCTCCTCGAGGTTCTGCCGAAGCTGGTTCATGGCATTGTAGCGCTGCGATTCCTTCGCATGGTCCAGCCTCGATATAACCGCGGATTCTCTTGCATTCGGCCTGTATTCTCTTCCCACAGCATTTCCTTTCAATTGTTTTCGGCCTGTTCCGATGGAGCTTTTTACGGTCTCTTCTCAGGGGAACGGGACTGGCGGTTGATTATTCCGGCCAGATACCCCGCTCCGAAGCCGTTGTCAATATTTACTACCGACACCCCGGGCGAGCATGAATTCAGCATACCCAGAAGAGCGGCAATACCTCCAAAACTGGCGCCGTACCCGACGCTTGTCGGAACAGCTATAACAGGGCCCTTGACCAGTCCGGCAACGACACTGGGCAATGCCCCTTCCATCCCGGCGACCACCACGTAAACCGAGCCTTTTCGCAGCTCGTCGTATACGCTGAGAAGCCTGTGAAGCCCGGCAACTCCTATATCGTAATACCGTCCAACCCTGTTTCCCATAAATTCCGCCGTGACGGCGGCCTCCTCCGCAACGGGCAGGTCGGACGATCCCGCGCAGATTATCTGGATCGCTCCTTCGGGGGCGGGCTCGGGATGTTCTTCCTGTTTCAACGCAAGAACCCGCGCTTCCCTGTGGTAGACCAACCCGCCGATTTTTTCCATTATTGCTTCGGCTTTCCGCTGATCCACCCTGGTTATAAGGACGTTGCTGCCGAATTTCTTCATGGATTCGGCAATGACGAGTATCTGGTCAACGGTCTTGCTTTCTCCGTATATAACCTCGGAATACCCCCGGCGCAAACACCTGTGATGGTCGACTTTGGCAAAGCAGAGATCTTCGAACGGAAGCTTTTCCAGGTAGTCGAGAACTTCCTGCATGCTTTTGCCGCCGTCTTTGAATTCCTGCAGAATATCTTCAAGCTTTTGCATTCGAATTGCTTTCTCCCAGCCTTCTCTCAAGCAGTTTCACGATAAGATCGACCTGCCTGTCCACCACGCCGGCAAGACTTTCGAGGGCCTCCCGCGCCCGTCGCCCATGTTCTCTCAGCCCCTCGAGATCGGCCAACCACCCGTCCCACAGTCTGAAAAGATCGTCGGCGTCGCTCACCGGGAAACTCCCCTCGAAACCGCGGAGAATTCTATGTTCGTGCAGTATTTTTTTCAAGTAAGGTCCATAAAAAACCGGCCTGGACCAGGCAGTGGGTTCGAGAATGTTGTGCCCGCCGACAGGAACAAGCGTCCCTCCGCAAAAGATAAGATCTCCCGCCGAATAGAGATCGAAAAGAGCGCCTATGCGATCCACCAGCACCACGGAGGCGGTCCTGGGTCGCGAACTTGCCTCCACCTCTGTCAGGAGATTGTAGGGCGCCTGTTTTCGCGCAAGCCACTCAACCATCCTGGGAATGTTGTGCATATGGCGCGGAGCGAAAATTCCGAGAAGGTTCGGCCTGGACGCTTGCAGCCTGAGAAAGACCTGCATCAACTGGATGCATTCGGACTCGCGCAGACTGCCCCCCATGACGACCGGAACACCTTCCCCGATCTTCAGCAGATTTTTCCAGTGGGCAGCGTTTTCGGGGCGCGCCTTTGTCCTGAGTCCGTCGTATTTCGAACTCCCCAGCACCTGCACTTTTCCGGCCGGAGCTCCGATCCGGAGTGCGCGAAGGGCGTCTTCTTCAGAGTGCATCGCCATACGTTCAAATTGCCTGAAAACGGGCCGGAACAGAGGAGAAAGGAACCTGTAGAGCCGTCCGGAGGATTCCGAAATCCGTCCATTCAAAAGAAGCGCCGGGATACCTCTTGCGCCCAGCTGGCTATAAAAATTCGGCCAGAACTCCGTCTCGAAGGCAATGAACAGGTCGGGGCGCAAAGTGTTAAGAGCTCTTGCAACCGATTTGGAAAAATCCAGGGGAAAAGGAAAAACCGTGACATCGGGGGGCAACTGCGTCCGGGCGAAACGCAGCCCCTGGGGAGTCCCCGTCGTGAGAACGACCATTGCCTCCGGGACTTTTTTCCGAAATGCCACAAGAGTCGGCACAGCCCCCGTTACCTCTCCGACCGACACGGCATGGAACCACACCCTCGGACCGTCGCAGCCGGGCAGATTGGGGTAGAAGCCCAGCCTTCCTTTTCTGAATTCAGGATCGCTCAGGGAATTGCGGGAAAGAAAGGACAGGATTTCCAAACCGAAGGTGCTTAACAAAAAATCATAGACAGAAAGATAAAAATCCAGAACCGGCCTCCAGGGTGCCATGTCCGTGCGGTTTACGGAAACCTCGATGCGGCGGCGCTTTCACGTTTGCATCCTGCAACTGTCTCACTCGCTCTTTTGGGACTCCGAAATCGGATCGGGTTCCGTTTCTTCATCCGGCGACTCGGGAAAACCGTCCCACTGGCATCCTTCGGTTCCGAACGGGGAGAGAAACACCCCTTCCCTCCTGCTTCTCGCATATTCTTCGCAGATTGGGCTCCCGGCAGCCGAAAATCCCTCTTTTTCCTTACTATCCTGATCGCTCATGCCGATGTTCACCTCGTGACCTGCGTTTTTTCCGATTTTCGGGCATGGCAACTCTAGCAAGAAAGCCCGAAATTTGGAATCTTCAAAACCCTGTCAGTTGCTGCAAAAATATTGTTCAAAACTTGTTCACGGAATGTGAACAACTCGAATTCCGATTCTCAAAGGTACGGGTCCGTCTGGAAACAGCAGGGAATTTGTCAACTCGTATTTTAAATTATTTCAGCATCTTAATAAACTTTTTGACAATCTGTCGGCCCCTTATTAAGATGGTTATCCTTCATGCATAAAGAACCATTAAAATCATAAAATCAATGAATCGAGGGGCGCGATGAAATTCCAGGTCGATAAGGCCAGCCTTATCCAGGTGCTTCAGAAAGTCCAGAGCATTACCGACAAAAAATCAAGCATGCCCATTCTGGGCAACTGCCTGATAAAAGCCACGGGCGACCAGCTTGTTCAGTGTTCCGCCACAGACCTGGAACTGAATCTGTGGACTAAAATCGCCGCCCAGGTGGAAACGGAAGGAAACACAACCGTTTCTGCACGGAAACTCCTGGAAATAATTCGAGAAATCCCCCAGGATATGATCTCGCTGGAAGATCTGCCGAACAGCAAGCTTCTCATCCGCGCCGGCCGTTCCCGGTTCGAACTTTCCACCATCCCGGCCGAAGACTTTCCTTATATCAATTTTTATCAGGATATGCCCCTGGTAAAGTGCGACAGCGCCAACCTGCTCCGCGCCCTGCAAAAGACCCTCTACGGGATACCGCTCGAAGACGACACGTTCGCCGCCCCCGGGCTTTTATGGCATCCCATCGGCGATTCCGCATTCCGTTTCGTATCCTCCGACGGACACAGGCTTGCGTATTTCGAGACTCCGGTCGACTCTTTTCCGGGCCTGGAGATGAAGCACAGCATCATCATACCGAGAAAAGCCGTCCAGGAGATGGCAAAGCTTCTTGAAAAAGAAACCGATGCGGAAATAGGGGTGGATGAAAAGGCGCTCGTTCTTCGAACCCCGAACACTTTTATAAGCACTCTGCTGCTCGATGCGGAATTCCCGGAGTATGAAATCATCATTCCCGCCGAAAGACCGTTCGGGTTCACCATCGAAGCAGAGATACTCTACCCCGCCCTGAAACGGGTCGCCGTGGTAACCGACGTCACCTACAAGCATGTTCGCTTCAACGTGCGCCAGAATTCGCTTGAATTGGAATCCGGAAATCCCGAACTGGGAAATGCCAACGAAGTCCTCGATATCGACTACAACGGCGGGGACTTCAGTATAGCATTCAACGTGAAGTATGTTCTGGACAGCATCCAGGTGATGGCCGGGCCGTCAATCCGCTTCGAGTGGGTTGATCAGTACCATGGCGGTATTTTCACCGCTCCCGAAGACCCCGGATATTTGAGTCTCATTATGCCAATGGTGGTTTAGCGCATTCTACACACAGCACAGCCGGCTGTTCGGAGCAGTATTTCTTTCCGGTGAGCCAGTGGACCGGCCTTTTCCCACCGGCTTGTACCGATACTCCTTCTGCTGCTGAAGCTGCCGTCTATATTGTTGCATGCCCTTGTGTACTGGGGATCTCTTTTGTTCACGCGAATACAAGGAAGGGCTGTGCAGAAACTGCTGGATACACCTGTCGGAAAATTGCTGGGAATGGATCTGGTCTCCGCTCTGAAGCAGGGTTTTGCGCTGGTCCACGGAAATCCGAACCTGATCGAGACATTCATTCGCGAGGCGTACAACAATCTTATCGGAGTTCCGTTCCACCGCCGTTTCTTCCCGGGTTGCAGCTCACTGCCCACGGAAATCACCCTCGATCTTACCCGGCGCTGTAATCTCAACTGCGTGATGTGCACCCAGATTCGCCACACGACCGATATTCCGTCCGAGTTGAGCTGGTACGACAAAAAACGGGAGATGCCGCTATCGGAATGGATATCCGTTCTGGACCAGATTGCGTCTTTCCGGCCGCGCCTGCATATTACGGGCGGCGAACCTTTTCTGTATTCGGGTGTTGAAGAACTCATCTCCGAGGCCAAAAAAAGGGGCCTTTTCGTACGTCTGACGTCAAACGGCACCTTGCTGGCAGGTGTTTCCGACCTCCTCGTGTCGAAGGGGGTGGAAGTAATGGCCGTATCCGTCGATGGTCCTGCTGAAGTCCATGACGGGATTCGCGGTCAGCGAGGCGCATTCAGGCGCACCGCCGATGGGATAAGGTCGCTGCAGGAGGCGCGCAGACGGTTGGGAAAACGGATACCCCTGATCGTTCTGATAAGCACCATTTCCAAAGGAAACCTGGATTCGCTGGAGGATATTGTCCCAATGGCGCTGGATCTGGGAGTGGATGTACTCGAGGTGCATCACACCTTCTTCAATTCGCGCAGCAACATAGACAAGCACAACCGCATTTTTGCTTCCCAGGCCTCCGTGAGGAACCTGAAGCTGCTCCTGCCCGTCATTTCCGATATCGAATACTATGAGAGTGAGATCGGGCGCGAAGACCTCGAACGGATAAGGGAGGGGGTAAATACCATGCGCCGGCAGGCCAGGGGCTGGCTCAATGTCATTTTCGTGCCGAATATTCCCGACGAACTGATAGATCCCTACTACATGGACCTGGATTATCCCTTTCCCCAGATCTGCAAAAGACTCTGGAAAAGCTGCCGGATCTATCCGGACGGCAGCCTGGCTCCTTGCCTGCACGTTGCCATCGGGAACATCACGGAGCAGGGCTTTCGGGAGATCTGGAACAGCCGCAAGATGCGGGACTTTCGGCTGACGGTTGATCGCGGATTGTTTCCGGCCTGCGCACGCTGCTGCAGCAGGAGATATGCCTGAGAAAAGCTGGTTTTTTTATTATCCGACTGCCGTAAAACCGGCGCTCCTCCCCTTGCTGCAAAACCGCGTCCGATCCGATTTACATTGAAAAAATGCGCCGAAAAAGCTACAATTATTCGATTTTTTAGATGTAACAAATGTTTATCCGTGCGGGCGTTGTTTGTCCGTGAATATTGATCGAAAACGCAATCAGACAAGCCACACAGGACAGGATTGTATGCAAGAAACCAACATGGTGCCGCCTCTTCCCGAGGACGAATATACTGCTCAACAGATTACGGTTCTCGAGGGTCTGAGTGCGGTGCGCGTACGGCCCTCGATGTACATCGGAAACGTGTCGACCGAGGGGCTTCATCACCTCGTCTACGAGGTGGTGGACAACAGTATCGATGAGGCGCTGGCAGGTCACTGCAACCACGTCCGGGTTCAAATTCACCTGGACGGCTCTGTCACGGTGGACGACAACGGGCGCGGCATTCCCGTAGACATTCATGAGAAGGAAAACATCCCCGCCGTAACGGTCGTCATGACCAAACTGCACGCGGGCGGCAAGTTCGATGCCTCCACCTACAAGGTATCGGGCGGCCTCCACGGAGTCGGCGTTTCTGTCGTAAACGCGCTCAGCGAATATCTCGAAGTCGAAATCCGGCGTGACGGGAAGGTCTACTACCAGAAGTTCGAACGCGGCGTACCGGTAACGGACCTGAAGATCAAGGGGGAAACGCAGAAACGGGGCACCCGGGTAACGTTCAAGCCCGATGCCGAGATCTTCGAGGATACGGAGCTGAGCTTCGACGTTCTGGCGGAGCGACTCAGAGAACTGGCATTTCTCAATAGCGGCCTGAAGATCGAGCTTTCCGACGACAGGATTCCGAAAGAAAGGTCTTTCCACTACGAAGGCGGCCTGGTCTCCTTTGTCGAGTATCTGAACAAGAACAAGGAGCCGATTTTTCCCGAGGTCATCACCATATCGGGCGAG
>JAEZXS010000123.1 GCA_023442755.1 Pseudomonadota bacterium
GCGCAGATGGATGCTGATGTCGGTCGCATACCGTGAGTTGCGAAGCACAGTCAATTTCGACAGATTATCGAGGACGATGGATTGCAGGTATTCCCTGCAGATGGCGAACACCCTTTCCGCTTCGATATTCCCGGCTGTGCGTATGTTTATCATCTCAAGCCAGATCATCCCGTTTTTCCCGACCACCATCCGTATCCTTCCGAATGGCGGCGTCAGCTCGGGCAAATTCCTCCGTGCGCGGTTTCCCCAGTACCGGATCGCCTGGACCCGCCTTGCCCAATACGGGTGAGGCGGCGCAACCCGGCCCGGGCCTCGTGCGTACAGGATGCCAGGCTATGAGGGAGGTGGGAAGCACCCTGGAGACCGGCAGGATCGCGCAGCCTTGGCCGCTATTAAAGCCACATGCGTGCCAGTTGATTTTTCCTGCCTGAAAACAATCACATAGCAAAAGCACCATGGAACATGGCTTATCAGATATGGTAAAATTTTGCTTGATATCGTATTTTCGTTTCATTTCGTGAGACCCGGACGCCAGGTTCGGGAATGAGAAGAGTGCAGCGAGGATGAGGAAAATGGAGTTAGACGAAAACGAATTCTTCCGCCAGGCAACCCTGCGTATCTGCAGCAGCCTCGATATAGAGAAGGCCCTGTTCAACTGCCTGCAGTATATTCGCCTGTTCATGCCGGCTTCCAAGGCGGCCCTGGGGGTGTTCGAACCAAGCACCGGGACCCTCGACAGTTTTACCGTGGTGGACCATACCGGAAACAAAAAATCCCTGCCCCCTACCCGCATGTCCGCGGAAGCCATCCGCGAAATCGAATCCAACTCAGCTCACGGCGATCTGCGGATCGTGTCGCACGGGAAGCACAATTCCGTAGCCAGGAGCCTGCGTCCCTATATCGACCTCGCGGACTATTCCGCCGTCGTCATGGACCTTTCCGTCGAGGGCAATCGGCTGGGCACGTTTTCCGTGATGGCGGAAGGAAAATCGAGATACACCCAGGCGCATGTCCACCTGGTATCGCTGTTGCGGGAACCCTTTTCGATGGCCATGTCCAATTCGCTGCGCTACCAGGAGGTCGTGAGGCTGAAAGACATTGTCGATGCGGAAAACAGGGAGCTGAACCGCGAACTCAGTCGTTTTTCCGGCGACGAAATCATCGGGATCGAGTACGGCCTGAAAACGGTAATGGAGATGGTACGGCAGGTTGCCCCCCTGATCAGTCCGGTTATCCTTCTCGGGGAGACGGGGGTCGGCAAGGAAGTCATCGCAAATGCGATTCACTACACTTCGCCCAGACGCGGCGGTCCATTCGTCAAGGTCAACTGCGGCGCCATTCCCGAGAATCTCGTCGACAGCGAACTGTTCGGGCACGAGAGAGGAGCGTTCACCGGGGCAATCTCGCAGAAAAGAGGGCTTTTCGAGCGGGCGGACAAAGGAACCATTTTTCTGGATGAAATCGGAGAACTGCCTCTCCAGGCGCAGGTCCGACTGCTGCGCGTGCTTCAGCACAAGGAGATCGAAAGGGTGGGCGGGAGCAGGACGTTACCGGTAGACGTCCGGGTGATCGCCGCGACCCACAGGGACGTGAACGTACTGGTCCGGGCAGGAGCGTTCCGCGAGGACCTGTGGTTCCGACTCAACGTGTTCCCCATCATGATTCCTCCGCTACGCAGCCGAAAACCGGATATCCCGGCCCTGGTGCATCACTTCATCCAGAAGAAATCGAAGGACCTGAAGATCTACCCGCCCCCTTCCGTTTCAGCCGAGGAGATGGAACGGCTCAAATCGTATCACTGGCCCGGTAACGTGCGGGAACTGGAAAACCTCGTCGAGCGGGAACTCATTCACAGCAGGGGGAAGGGGAAAAGCGGGCAATTGACTTTCGGGCATCTCGAACCGCCGGGGAAAACCGGGGCGGAAGAAGTCCGGTACGACGAGGCCGGCCACGATGCGCTCACTCTCGACCAGGCCGTTTCACTGCATATCCGTCGTGCGCTCAAAACCTGCAACGGGAAGATAAGCGGCGCCAGGGGGGCGGCTCAGTTCCTGGGCATCAACCCCAATACCCTGAGAAGCCGCATGCGCAAGCTGGGCATTTCCACAAGGTATCCATGGGATATTCAGGTAAGCCGGGAATCGTGAATTTGCAGGAGCGCGGGCGGTCTATTCGGAAGCAGTGAGGGGGTATCTCACCCCGTTGAGTTCAATATAATATTCCTCGCCGGCGGCTTCCTTCACGAATTCGGCCATCTGGTAATAGGCGGGCCGGGAGAACCGGGCCGCAAAGCGCCCGCCCCGAACTCGGCAGTAGAGCACGTTGTCTTTGCCGACACGAAGGGTTTTCGGGTCGAGGATCTCCCTCCGGGAAAGGTGCTTGAGCCTCAGGACGATCCGCTCCTTCCCGTTTTTGGTCTCCAGGTCTACCCTGGAAATCACGAACGGCGCGTCAGCCACGTTCAGAACGCAGCTCTCCGATCCCCCGGCCAGGACGAACTCGCCGCCGGGAAGTCGGTCGAGCTTCTCATAGAGGAGTTCCAGGATTTCCCGCCGGATTATCCTGTTCCCCCGGTGGTACCACTCTCCTTCTTCGTCTATATGGATTTCGCAGGGTTTCAGGTCTTGCATTCAGGGGAGCCTTTCGCGTGGGGCCGCCGAAGGGGACAAAGTGAGTCACGCGGGGCGTGACGCTGGGGGTGCGGGGGGCGCGCTCGCCGCGCTTTTAATCGCCCCGTGCCGGTTCTTCGGATAAAACCTTTCCATTTCGCTATACACGCAGCCGCAATACTGCTGCCGGTACATACCGATTGCTTTCGCCTTCTCCTGCCCTTCCCTCCACCCCTCGCGAAAATCCCGGTAGTAGAACGGGATACCGTATTTTTTAGAGGCCTCCTCGGCCAGGGAAACGATCAGAGCGTGTTTCTGGTGTTTGCTGTAGAGAAGCGTCGTGGTGAATGCGTCGAAGCGGCTCTTCTTCGCGAGGTTTGCCGCGGCGTCGAGGCGCAGGGAATAGCAGTACGTGCACCGGTGGGACTCGCGGAATGCGGCCTGCCTGAAGAAGGTCTCCGGATCGTAGTCCCCGCGGACGATCAGCGAAAGGTTTTCGTCATCGGCATAGGATTCCAGGACCATCCTGCGTTTTTCGAATTCGAGATAGGGCTGGATGTGCGGATTATAGAAAAATCCGTGAACGAGCAGGTTTTCGCCGCGAAGCACCGACAGCGGGTAGATGGTGCAGGGGGCGCAGCAGATGTGGAGTAAAATCCTGGACATCGCGCTTTCCTCAGCTCTTTGC
>JAEZXS010000231.1 GCA_023442755.1 Pseudomonadota bacterium
GGCCGGAATCCAGCTCTGCCGCCGCATCTTCCCGACGCGGTTTGAACGAGGATGAAACTTCTACTTGCAGTGAAGTTTCATAAGAGTGCTGTTCAAATTCTCCTCGACCCCGGCCTTCGCCGGGGCGCCGCCCTTTGACTTGGTTGACCTTAAATCAACAACATTGCGATCCCCCGCACCCCCTTCGTCCCGCCGCTTGCGCGCGGGACTCACGACCCGGCCCCGGCGCAGGGCGAAGCGCCCGCGCCGAGGTCCGATGCGCCAAAACGACTTCCCCGAGGCATGATGTGGGAGAGGCTCCAGCCTCGACAGCGGCTGTGTTTTTTCTTCGCTCCCGCATTTTCGCGCATTGCCGCCAAATAACAGGAACAAGCCGCGAAGCAGTACCGTCATTAAGAAATACGGTATAATTTCAGTACTTGTGAGAGCGGTCCTGCCTGGGCGGAACCGCTCTCATGCGGAGCACATTAGATTAGGATAGTGATAAATTTTTCTTTTCTCTCGCGAAGCCGCGAAGACGCGAAGAAAAACCCGGGGAAAATGAGTTCAGGCTTCCTGAAAAGTTTCTAAAGGATCGAGGCTGGAAGCCTTTTCCACAGCAGTTCCTTGCGGCGGTTGCGAACGCTAAAGTTGACGCGCATGCGCGTTTCGCGGGGGAAGAAAGAACATGCAGGCTGCATGCGCTCGCAGGTAAGCGACCGCATCCCAGCTAAATGGGTTAACTAACTGGTCGGTGGTTGCTTTTCTTCGCGTCTTGCTCCCGGGTTCGTCGGATCCGCCCGGGCTGAATTCGAAGCGGTACATGACAAAATGCCAGCGACGATGGCAACCTGTCGCGGCTGCAAGCCGCTCCCACAAAATACTGGAAGTATCCTGAATTCTTTGTAGTTCGTTTTTCTTCGCGGCTTCGCGGCTTCGCGTTGAAAAAGAAAACCAATTACACAGACCGGCCAGAACCCATTACAGCCAGGCCATCCTCCCGCACAAGAATTGAGGCCTTTGCTTATACGCCTTTCTTCGCGTCTTCGCGGCTTCGCGTGGGAAAAAATCAACGCGCACCTTCGATGACAACGCATTGCGGCTGGAACGCGCTCCCGCAGCAACACTGCTTAAGGAAAATCTTTTCCTTCGCGGCCTTACCTCAACATACCAAGCTTCCCGGCTTCCTTCGGGCTTTCTGCGAGGCCATGCGCCAACACAACGGCCGGCAGCAAATTTCCCGGCAGCCCGCCGGTTCAAAACCATAAAAGATTGTCTCCGGCGATGTGGTAATGTACAAAAGAAGGGAAATGGTATCGGGTTCCATACCCGGCGCGGCAGCGCGGCAAAATCCAAACTCGTTTTCCAGCACTGGTGCAGACCTCATGCAGAAATATTTCGGGCCGGAAGGGATTCTGGCTTCACAAATCACCGGCTTCGAATATCGCCAGAGCCAGATGGAGATGGCCCAGGCAGTGTTCGAAAGCTTCCGGTCCGAAACCCCGCTGATCGTCGAGGCCGGGACCGGGACCGGCAAAACCTGGGCGTACCTGATCCCCGCCATACTCAGCGGCAAGAGGGTGATCGTCTCCACCGGAACGAAAACGCTCCAGGATCAGATCTTGGACCACGATATCCCCTTTCTCAAAAAGACCATAGAACCCAAACTGAAGGCAGTCTGCCTGAAAGGGCGGCGCAATTACCTGTGCCGCCGGCGCTTCCTGGAATTCTGCTACCAGCCGACACTCTGGAACAAAGAAGAAGCCAAGCTGTTTCGCCGCTTTCAGAAATGGGCCTCCCAAACGCAGACGGGCGACCGGGCCGAGGCCGAATGGCTGCCCGACAACTTCCGGACCTGGAACGAGGTCTGCTCCACCACCGATCACTGCCTCGGGCAGCAGTGCGGGGAATTCACCCGCTGCCACCTCACGCGGATAAGGAACGAAGCCGCGCGGGCACAGCTCCTGGTCGTCAACCATCACCTGTTCCTTGCCGACCTGGCGCTGCGAAAGAAGGGCCTGGGCGAGGTGATTCCCGAATACGAGGCGGTCGTCTTCGATGAGGCCCACCAGCTCGAAGACATAATAGGCGAGTACTTCGGCATCCATTTCAACAGCATCGGGCTGGGCCAGCTCGGAATAGACCTCCAGAAGGAAGCCCGGCGCGACGTGAAAAAATTCAACCTCAAGCCGGTCCTGAACATGGGCCAGCAATTGGAGGTCCTGAGCCGCCTCTTCCACCATAATCTCACGAACCGGGGCGCCCAGGGACGCTACCGGTTCGAAACGGCCAAAACCGGCAAGGATTTCGGCAACACCTGCGATCAGGTCCTCCACGCACTGGACGAACTTCCCGCGCTGGTAACGCCTTTTGCCGAACAGTTCGAAAGCCTCGGGTGCGCGGGCAGGCGCGGCCAGGAACTCGCCTTTGCGCTCCGCACCCTTCTCGAACAGAAAGACGAATCCTACGTCTACTGGTGCGAGATCACCCAGCAGGCGGCATTCCTCAACGGGACCCCGATCGACGTCGCCCCGGTCCTGAACAAGACATTGTTCCCAAAGAGGTCTGCGGTCGTCATGACTTCGGCGACCCTTGCGGTTGCCGGGTCTTTCGGCTACCTGCGCAGTTCGCTCGGACTCCCCGACGAGAGCAGGGAAATCCTGCTGCGCTCTCCCTTCGATTACGCCAGGCAGGCGATGGTCTACATCCCCTCCCGCTTCCCCTCGCCCTCGGACGCGTCCTTCTGCGGACAGATGGCGGACCAGGCGGCCGAAATAATCAACAGGAGCCGGGGCCGCGCGCTGTTCCTTTTCACCAGCTACAGGAACATGCACGAAGTCTACAAGCAGCTTCAGCAAACCATCTCTTTCCCGCTGCTCGTGCAGGGGCAAAAGACCAAGCGGGCGCTGCTCCAGGAATTCCGCGACCGGGTCGATTCGGTGCTCCTCGCGACCAGTTCCTTCTGGCAGGGCATCGACGTGCCGGGAGAATCCCTGAGCTGCCTCCTGATAGACAAGCTCCCGTTCGAGGTTCCCGACGATCCGGTTATCGCCGCCAGGATGGACCAGTTGTCCCGGCAGGGAAAAAGCGCCTTTTACGAATACCAGGTGCCCCGCGCGGCCATCCAGCTCAAACAGGGCGTCGGCCGCCTTATCCGCTCCTCGGGCGATCGCGGGGTCATTGCGCTTTTCGACATCCGACTGACCACCAAGAGCTATGGGCAGGTCTTTTTGAAAAGCCTTCCGCCGTGCCCGGTCGTGCACTCGCTGGATCAAATTGGCGAGTTTCTCGACCGTGCATTATGATTGGGAAGGTATATAATTACAGTTGCAGAGGGAACACCGCCGGTGCTTTAAAACTTACCACTGCCGTATGGCGGAATAGAAAGGGGAGCGGAGATGAGTACAATTCTGGTGGCTGTCGATGGAACTCCCAAGGGGCTCGAGGCGGTATCGATCCTGGGGCGCCAGGTTAAAAACCGGGAAGACCTCAGGCTGGTGCTCCTCCATTGCGTTCAGCAGGTGGCAACCCTCCTTCCGGGGGACCTGTGCCTCGATCTGGAATCCGACTGCAAGTTTGCCGCTATCGACCAGGAAAAGATCGGAAATGCAGTTTTGAAGGAATCACTGAACAGGCTGACGGAAGCCGGGTTCCCGAAGCAAAAAGTGGACCTGCGCCTCATGGCCGACAGCATGGACCCGGCCCAGGATATCCTGACCGCGGCCGACAGGGAAAACATCCGCACCATCGTGCTGGGCAGGCGCGGGAGGAGCCAGGTCGAGAATCTCCTGCTCGGAAGCGTTTCCTCCAAAGTCGCCCAATACTCGCGCGACAAGACCGTATGGATCGTCGACACCCCGATAAACGAGACAAAAAAAGTCCTGATCGCCCTCGAAGGCGTTCCCGAAAGCCGCAAACTCTCCCAATACACCGCCGATTCGATTGCCGTCCCTGCGGATGATCTCGATTACACCTTCCTGCACCTGATGCCACCCATTCCGCCCACGTTCTGGGACGACGGCCACATACTCGATGCCGCGGAACAGAGAGACAGGCTGGGCAGGATGGAGAAGTGGAAAGTCGATTGGCTGGCGCGCGTCAACTCCCTGATGGCGGAAGCCCGCGACATGCTGCTCGCAAAGGGAATCCCGCGGGAAAAAACCGACACCATGATCGTTCCGACCAGGCAAGGGGTTGCACGGGACCTGCTCAGCGAAATCGAGGAACACAAGTTCCAGATGGTCGTGATGGGAAAACGAAGCTTCCATGAGCGAAAGCCGTTTCTCATGGGCAGCCATGCGGCCAAAGTCCTGCACAACGCCAAAGGCACCATCCTGTGCCTGGTGGACTGAGCAAGGGACAAAAACATCAAGACATGGGGACCGCGGCCCCCATCAATGTTGTTGACTTTAGCGAATCCTAATTAGTGCGCATCAGATGCGTCATTCCGGCGCAGGAGACTGTGTCACAATTGATGGCGGCTTTGGAGATTTGGAGATTCCCACTCTCGCAGTCAAAACTC
>JAEZXS010000094.1 GCA_023442755.1 Pseudomonadota bacterium
GGAAGGGTCCAGGGTGTTTTCTTCCGGGCCTACACGCGTGATGCGGCGCAGCAGGCCGGTGTTTCCGGCTGGGTCAGGAATCTGCGGGACGGCCGCGTCGAGGCAGTTTTCGAAGGTGATGCCGAACAGGTCTCGAAGATGGTTGCGTGGTGCCGGGAAGGGTCCCCTGTAAGCCGCGTCGATGACGTGGAAGTCCGGGAAGAGGATTTCACCGGCGAATTCAATACCTTCACCATAACTCACTGAGAAAGGCCACCCAAACGAAACTCTTCAATAATTTCGTCGACTTTCTTGCGAAAAACGACTTTCTCACGTTGATGGAAGCCTTTCGGCAGTTGAGCTGGAAAGATGTGACCGGAAGCGCATATACATGGCTTATCGCTTTACCGCTTCTGATCACGCTCATCTGGACCAAACGCTACAAGCTCATCATCGGCCTGGCGTCCTTTGTCGTCTTTGTCTACCTTCTACAGACGGCTCTTCCCCCAGCCGACGGAAAAGTCGCGATTCGCGACCTTCTGGTCTTCCTGGGCGGGACCTGCGGCCTCCTCGGAATAAATATTTACCTATTCTTCGTCCGCGATTGAGCGGTTAGTCCGGCTGGACGATTCGTTCGGGTGGGAATATGGTAAGCCGTCCCCACGATTAGGACCGTGAGGGCGGCAGCCAGATCGAAGATTTGAACAACTCCATTGAATTGCTGCAGTCGGCAGGGCTGAGAGTTCACAGCAAGGCGTGAATTTGCCTCACTTCGCCCGAACCGGAGACTTGACCTCTTCCTCGCCGTTTACTCTTTCTTTCAGTTCTTTGCCCACCTTGAAGAAAGGCAGTTTCTTGGAGGAGACCTCGATCAGTTCGCCCGTTTTGGGATTCCTTCCTTTGTATCCCTCGTAATCTTTAACCTTGAAACTTCCAAATCCGCGTATTTCCAGCCTGTCCGAGTGGATGAGGGACTGCTCCATGCTCTGAAACGTAACGTTGACCGCTGTTTCCGCCGCCTTCAACGTGATCCCTTCTGCTTTGGCCAACGCCTCTATCAACTCACTCTTAGTCATTTTTGAACTCCTTGAGGATCAATTCAATGAAGCTTCTCGATTTTTTGCAAATTTCCAATATATGGGCGCAGTACTTCAGGGATAATAACTGTTCCGTCCTCTTGCTGGTAATTCTCCAGAATTGCCACAAGCGTCCGGCCAACAGCAAGCCCTGAACCGTTCAATGTGTGCACCAGTTCCGTTTTGCTTTTACCTTTGCGCCGGAAACGGATGTTGGCGCGTCTAGCCTGGAAGTCTTCAAAGTTGCTGCACGAGGATATTTCCCGGTATGTTTGCTGGGCCGGCAGCCAGACTTCGATGTCATACGTCTTTGCCGATGAAAACCCCATATCCCCTGAACAAAGCACGATAACACGATAGTGTATGCCCAGTTCGCGCAGGATCGTCTCCGCGCTGAGCAGCAGGCTCTCAAGTTCCGAATAGGAATCCTCGGGTTTGGTCAGCTTCACCAATTCCACCTTGTTGAACTGGTGCTGCCGAATGAGACCCCGTGTGTCTTTGCCGTGCGAACCCGCCTCCGAACGGAAACAGGGGGTAAAAGCGGTGTAGTACTTGGGTAAATCGGCTTCGTCGAGAATTTCACCGCTGTGAATGTTCGTTACGGGAACCTCGGCGGTTGGAATCAGGTAATAGTCCCAGCCCTCCAGTTTGAACAGGTCTTCCTTGAATTTCGGCAGCTGCCCTGTCCCCAGCAAACTGGAGCTGTTGACCATAAAGGGCGGAAGAACCTCTGTGAAACCATGCCGCTTCGTGTGCACGTCGAGCATAAAGGAGATTAGCGCCCGCTCCAGGGCCGCAGCCGCTCCGTAATACAAGGCGAAGCGGGCTCCGGTCATCTTCGCGGCACGCTCGAAATCGAGAATCCCCAGCCCCTCGCCGATCTCCCAATGGGGCTTGGGCTGAAAGGAGAAAGAGGGCTTTTCACCCCACGTCGAAACAACCTTGTTCGCCGTCTCGTCACGACCCACCGGGACGGACTCGTGCGGAACATTCGGAATGACCAGGAGAAAATCGCGAAATTCCTGTTCGACCTCATCGAGCTGCTGGTCGAGAACTTTGATTTCCTGGGACAATCCCTTCATTTCCTCAATCAGGGATGACGCGTCTTTTTTGTCCCTTTTCAGCTTCGATATTTCCTCGGAGGCAACATTGCGCTTGTGCTTTTTCTCCTCGACCTCGACCAGAATTCCACGCCGTTTCTCATCGAGCCGGAGCAAAGGCCCGAGGTCCAGATCGGAGTTGCGGTTCTGCAGCATCTGCCGGACGAGATCGATATTTTCGCGGACGAACTTGACATCCAACATTAGCGGACTCTCTACTCGAAACGTATTTTCTTATCTTTTCGGGATATTACATCGCGAGCCTGTTTATCCCGAAACCCTGCGTTTGTCAATTCTTTTCGTGTCTTCAATGAGTTGCCATAAAACTAAGAAACTTAGTCACTGGCAGCAGGGTTAATCGAATTTTGAACTGATTACGTCCACACTATAGTTATTCAATGAATTGATTTCCGGAAAATTGTGGAAAATCAGCATAAAAGGAACCTTGCCGGCCGGTGGGACACGAACATTTTTCATATTCTTGCCTTCCCGGTTCATCATCCGGTCCTGGATCTCGGAAGGTTTAAGATTGGCTATTTCCTTACGAGTCAAAGGATTGCCGGAATAGCATCTTTGAACCTGGGCAACTTTATCGTTAGAACCGAATAGTTTTCCTTCGATCAAAATGAAACTTACAGGCTTGCTGGATTCATTCATCACCTCGCCTTCGATTACGAGGCCCTGGCCCACATTGATATTTTCCAGGTAGTATGCCTGAACGGTATCCAGCATGGTGACGGACGGCTGCTGCGGTTCCTTTGGTGACGCGGGCTTGGCCGCAGTGTTGCCCAGCAGTCCGCTCTTCCCGCTGAAACCGAGGTAAATTCCGCCGCCGCTCAAAATCAGGAGCGGCAGAATTATCGCGAGAATTTTACCCAGGGACGATTTCTTTTTGCGCGCCGCAGGAGGCGCCCCAGGCAGCTCCCCCCCTTCACCGCCACCAATGTCCCCCGGGAAAAGGTCGTTTTCGCCGTCGGAGATTTCGATATGAATGAGAGCGTCGTCACCGGGTTGTTCTACACTGAATACATTTTTGCACTTCGAACACCTGACCTTGTTCCTGGGCTTGGTTAACTTATCTGCGTCGAGCCTAAACCGGGAACCGCACGATTCGCAGGTTATCACTACCATCGCCATGAATCGTTTTCCTTTTCAAAACCCATTTCATCCATTCCAAAACCAGAACAACAGTTCAGCCGTGAAGGAGGATTGCCCGGGCTCGCGGCTCACCCCCAACGGCAAGTGGGTAACACATCTGTGAGTATGCTCATTCACAGGATTTGTCGAATACTACTTCGTAGATTGCCGGAAGATTTCTGTGGTGTTCGGAAAAATCGAGGCCGTAGCCGACAAGAAAGCCGTCCAGGCACATGCCGGCATAATCGACCGCAATCTCGACCTTGCGTCGCTCGTGCTTGTCAATGAGAGCACAAACGCGCACCGATTCGGGATTGTGAGCCTTGAGGTAGTCCAGGAACCATCTCAACGTAATCCCAGTGTCCACGATATCTTCAACGACCAGAACATGCCTGCCCTGAATCGGGAGTTCAATATCTTTGGTAAGCTGCACGGTGCCGCACGTTTCGGCTCGGTGGCCATAGCTGGCCAGGCGTACGAAATCCAGCTCCACGGGGACGCACAGGCGCCTGGCGAGATCCGCCATAAAAATGAAGGCCCCCTTCAGTATTCCTATAAGTATGAGGCTCTTCCCCTCATAGTCCCGGTTTATGCGCGCAGCAAGACGCTCCAGACAAGCATCCAGCTCATCCGGGGAGATACGCTCAACCAGTTCATACTTCTTCATGAGGGCTCCAGGCTAGAAGGGGTTTTGTGAAAAACCGCAAATATTCATAAACTTTTGCGCATTGTACTGAAAGCAATATGAAATTTCAATTTGATTCCCGCCGTTCGGTCCGGAAAAGCAGAAGGCTCGAAATGGACACTACCCCGGGAACCGTGTTCGAGGATTTTTCTTCCTCTTTTCCGCCCATATTGTTATCTTACTGATCTGAATCTATGCGCAGCTATTCAGAATACTCTTTGAGGAGGATAGTACGATGCGGGATAAAGTGGAAGCGGCACTCACCAAGATACGACCCATGCTCGAGCGTGATGGCGGAAGCGTGGAATTGATAGATGTCGAGGGATCGATAGTCAAAGTCCGCCTCACCGGAGCCTGCCGCGGCTGCCCGATGAGCCAGATGACTCTGAAGTCGGGGATAGAACGCATTATCAAGCAGGAAGTACCCGAGGTAACGGAAGTGGTTGCCGTTTAACCGGAGCACACCGGAGGAGGTCCGGTCCGCTCCTTCTCCGGTTCCCTGCTCCTATTTGTGATAGGGCTCTCTTTTCATGATCGTGAAGGCCCGGTAGAGCTGCTCAACCAGCATCAGCCGTGCAAGATCGTGCGGAAAGGTCATCTTCGAAAATGAGAGCACCGAATCCGCATTCTTCAACACTCCCGCAGAAACCCCGACCGGCCCGCCGATAACGATCCGCAATTCCGGCACCCCGGATTCCATAAGTTTTTCAAGAAACCATGCGAATCCCGGCGAATCGTACTCCCGCCCGCCGCGATCGCACACCATCATATGCCCCCGTCTGTCGGGAAACTTTTTCAGTATCCGTTCGCCCTCACGCTCGCGAACCGTATCCTCACCCACAGTCGATGTGATTTTTTCCGCCTTTATGTAGTGCTCCTCCACAGGGCAGTAGTGCCCGATACGCTCTACATAGCGCCTGATTGCGGACTCGATGTCGCTGAAACCCGTTTTCCCGATGAAAATAAGTTGGATGCGCATCGTATATCAGCCTGCCTCATGCTGTTTCAGGCCGGCTCCCGGAAAGACCGCAGCCAGCAGGAACTCGCGATTGCCCTTCGGCCCGATAACAGGTGAGGGCACTATACCCGTGAGACTGAATCCCAGTTCGCTGACGAATGCCGCAATGGTCTCGCACACCTGTTCGTGAATCCCGGGATCGCGGATTACGCCGCCCCCCCTGGCGGCTTCCTCGCGGCTGGCTTCGAACTGAGGCTTTATCAGAGCGATCAGCACGGCTCCCGGCTCCAGAAATCTCATTACGGATGGGATCACCAGCTTCAGCGATATAAACGAAGCATCGATGGTTGCCACCTGGATGGGTTCGGGCACCAATTCTTTCGAGAGGTAGCGGATATTCTGCCTTTCCAGAACGATTACCCGGGGGTCGTTTCGCAGCTTGAGATCCAGCTGTCCGTACCCGACATCCACAGCATAGACCCGGGCAGCTCCGAACGAGAGCAGGCAATCGGTAAACCCGCCTGTTGACGCACCGGCATCCAGGGCAGTCTTGCCGGAAACGTCGATTTCAAAGGATCTGATTGCATGCTCCAGTTTCAACCCGCCTCTGCTCACGTAGGGAATGGCCTCACCAAGCACCTGGATCTCCGCATCCGGAGAAACAGACTGCCCGGCTTTTGTCATCAGCCGGCCGTTTACAACGATCTTGGCGGCGAGAATAAGGGCTTGAGCGCGTTCGCGAGTAGGAGCAAGACCTCTATCTACGAGCAATTTGTCCAATCGCGTGGAGGATTTTGCCATGGCGGGAATCCGTCATCTGATGCGCTGCGTTTTCAATCGCATCGGCATCGATGCCGTAAAGATTTCTCAATGTGGACTGGCTGCCCTGCGGAATAAAAGCATCGGGTATGCCGAGCCGCGTAAAAGATTTCGCGAAAAAGGATTCTTCCTGGAACATTTCGAGAACACCGCTCCCGAATCCGCCCTGGAGAACGTTTTCTTCGATCGTTATTATCTTCCCGATCTTTCTTGCCCATGAGAGTATGAGTTCACGATCGAGCGGTTTGACAAAACGCGCATTGATGACCGCAGCTTCGATCCCGTCCTGCGCAAGCCTTTCCGCAGCTTCCGAAGCCGCATGTACCGTCGAGCCGATGGCAACGAGCAGGACGTCCTTGCCTTCGCGCAGCAATTCACCCTTCCCGACGGGAAGAGCGTGCAGTTCCTCGTCGAGTTCGACGCCAAGGCCGTTTCCTCGTGGGTACCGCACCGCGGCCGGACCGTTATGGTCTATAGCGGTCTTGAGCATATGCTGCAGCTCGTTTTCATCCTTGGGCGCCATGAGCACCATATTCGGAATGCAGCGCAAGAAGGACATATCGAAAAGTCCGTGATGCGTCGGGCCGTCTTCACCCACAATCCCGCCGCGGTCCATAGCGAAAACGACCGGCAGGTTCTGCAGGCAGACATCGTGCAGGACCTGATCATATGCACGTTGCAGGAAGGTCGAATATACCGCCACTACAGGCTTGAATCCCTCGGCCGCCAGCCCCGCCGCGAAAGTCACCGCATGCTGTTCGGCAATGCCCACATCGAAAAATCGATCCGGATAGGTCTTTGCAAAGCAGTCGAGGCCGGTACCCTGCAGCATGGCAGCTGTTATCCCTACAACGCGGGAATCGGCGTCGGCCAGCTTTTTCATCGCCTTTCCGAACACCTTCGTGTACGAAAGACCGCCGCCTCCGCGGCTTTTCCCCGTCTCTATGTCAAATGGACCGACCCCGTGGAAACTGGTCGGGTCCTGCTCGGCGGGCTTATAACCGCGTCCCTTCTGTGTCACGACGTGCAGCAGTACGGGGCCGGCCACTTCCCGGGCCATCTCGAATGCTTCTATGAGCTTATCTAGACGATGTCCGTTGATGGGGCCGATATAATGGATTTCAAGCGCTTGAAAAAGCATCCCTGGAGTGAAAAAGCTGATCAGAGAGTCGACGCTTCGCCTCATGATCTGGATAATATTCGACCCCAGTCCGGGCATGGACTTGAGGTACTTCTCCATCTCCCTTTTCAGATACATGAGGGTCTTGCCGGAAAGTTTGCGGCTCAGGTAAGAGGACATAGCCCCGACATTGGGAGAGATGGACATTTCATTGTCGTTGAGCACAATGATCAGGTTCTTCGCCAAATCTCCTGCATGGTTCAATGCCTCGAAAGCCATTCCCCCCGTCATGCTGCCGTCTCCTATGACGGCGATCGCACGCGCGGAGCTTTCCTTCAAGTGGTTCGCGACTGTCATCCCGAGCGCCGCGGAAATGGAGGTTCCCGAGTGGCCCGTGTCGAATGCGTCGTACCTGCTTTCTGCACGCTTCGGAAACCCGCTCAGTCCGCCGAACTGGCGCAAAGTGTGAAACTGGGACTGCCTGCCGGTAAGCAGCTTGTGGGTATAGGCCTGGTGCCCGACATCCCAGATGATGCGATCCTTGGCGGCATCGAATACATAGTGCAGAGCAATGCTGAGTTCAACGACTCCGAGATTGGGGGCAAGGTGGCCGCCGTTCTCGGCTACGGTGGTGATGATGCGGTTCCGTATTTCCTGCGCAAGCTCATGGAGTTGGTCATACGACAAGCTTCGGAGCTGGTAAGGGGTTTCGATCCCGGAAAGGAAGGTCTCCTCAGTCGGTGTCTTTTTCAATGTCAACCCTCTCCTCATGAAAGCTTGCGACGACAGTCGCTAATTAAATTAATTGACATATCAGAGTCAAGCGCTTTCAGGATCACGATTTCCGCACAAGAAGGTAACGCGCTATGGCTCGCAGAGGCTCCGCCGCCTCGGCAAACGGAGTCAGCGCTTCGAGAGCCTGGGCGACATGGTCCGCTGCGGCCTCCTTGGACTGTGCGACTCCAAGCAGCGCAGGATAGGTCATCTTGTGCTTTGCAAGATCGGACCCGGGCTGTTTTCCCATCAGGGCGGCATCTCCTTCCACGTCGAGAAGATCGTCAGTGATCTGGAATGTAAGCCCAAGGTGATGCCCAAAGTTCTTCAAGGCCTTTATCAGCTCGTCATCCCCTCCGCCCAGGATTGCGCCAATCTCGAGAGAGGCCGAGAGCAGGGCGCCGGTCTTGTGAATATGCATATACTCCACTGTGGCGAGATCGACCTTACGATTCTCACACTCCAGATCGATTACCTGGCCGCCGATCATGCCCCGGTAACCGGATGCCTTAACCGCAATGCGAACCACGCGCAAAACCCTTTGCGGATCGATTCCCTCGTTCTCGCAAGCGGCAAGGTAATCGAATGCTTCGGTCAAAAGCGCATCCCCGGCCAATATGGCTATGGCTTCCCCGTAGACTTTATGGTTCGTGGGGACACCGCGCCGGAAATCGTCGTTATCCATTGCCGGCAGATCGTCATGAATCAAGGAATAGGTATGAATCATCTCTAGTGCGCAGGCGGCCGGCATTACAGCTCTCATCGACCCGCCGGCAACATCCGCTGCAGCCAGGCACAGAATCGGTCTGATCCGCTTCCCTCCGGCAAACAAGCTGTATCGCGCGGCTTCGATTACCTGCTTCTGGAGGCCGGCGGGGACCGGGAAGATCTTCTCCAGAGCAGCATCAACCGACTGCTTTCGCTCTGTCAGATATTTCTTGAGATCAAATTCATGCATAGAGAATATCGCTCCGGATATAGGTAATCCTCTCACCGCTGCGCGACATCGTATCAAAATACAAGCTAGGAAGTGATAATCCTGTCGATTTGAAGTGTGCCCCTGGGTGAAAATCCAACCTCTGAAATTAGTCCGCTATAGTAACATGTGGCCAATGCTTATTCCAACTACAAATGACCGCAAGGACCGATTGATTTCAGCCCTGCTCGTTCGAATTCGCCGGCGGCGTTTCGAACGGCGCGGAAACCCATGTCCCCTGCTGATTTTTCAGAAGCATCTGCACCTTGTTCTCGGCTTCTTCCAGCTTATTGTGGCAAAACTGCGCGATCCGGATTCCCTCCGAAAAGCACTCCATCGATTCTTCCAGGGACAAATCACCCTTTTCGAGTTGCTCGACTATCTCCTGAAGCCGCTTCAACGCGTCCTCGAACTGGTCACTCTTCTTCTTCGCCACGTATTTAACCCTTCCTTATCTGTCCTCTTTCTCCGCCTTTGCCGCCTCGACTGTGCACTGTAAGCTTCCCTCGCCGAGCTTGACGAGTATCTTTTCCCCTGGACTGGTCTCTTTGAAGCTCCGTAAGATCCTTCGATCCTTCGCCCTGTAGGCGATCGAATAGCCCCGCTGCAAAACCGACAGCGGGCTTAACGCTTCCAGCCTGGAAACGTGATTTTGAAATCGCAGCCGGTACCTGTCCAGGATCCTGTGATGGTGCAGCACAAGTTCTTTGCACCGGCGATCCAGTTCGGCATGTCGCTTCTGGATCAATGCCGCCGGATTTAGATAGAGCAGCCTGTCCCGCAAATGGCCGTGCAGAGTGCGCATCTTTTCCAACCGCCTGTTGAGCGCAAGCTCAAGCCGCTCCACCCGGTCATCGACAACCAGCTTCAGGTTTTCGAGCCGGCGTGCCGGATGGACGATCCTCTTTTCGAGAAAATCGAGCTTCAGCCCGAGCGTTTCCAGCCTCTGCCTCACGACATGTACGATCGTATCCCGGCGCCCATGGAGTTCGCGGTGAAACTGCTCGAGCCTGTTCACAACCCATTCCGCAGCAGCGGTGGGTGTGGGCATCCGCATGTCGGCAGCAAGATCGCAGATGGTGAAGTCGATCTCATGCCCCACGGCGGAAATTACAGGCACAGGCGATTCGGCAACCGCCCTTGCCACCATTTCCTCGTTGAACGGCCACAGATCCTCGATGCTCCCGCCGCCACGGCCGACTATCAGGAGGTCCCACTCCCGTTTTTCCGTGAGCATGGCCGCGGAGGCAAGCGCCTGCGAAATTTCGTATTTGGCCTCCGAACCCTGCACTGACACGGGAAAGATCGTAACATTTAGAGGATATGGGCTCCTTTGAAATACTTTAATTATATCGCGGATGGCAGCACCCGAAGGAGAAGTGATGATGCACACATTCTGCGGGCAGAGTGGAAGCTGTTTCTTCCGCGCGACGTCGAACAGGCCCTCTGCCTCCAGCTTCTTTTTTAGCTGTTCGAACGCAAGTTGAAGCGCTCCCACCCCCAGGGGCTCCATAACTTCAACGATAACCTGGTACTCGCCCCGCGGTTCATAGACACTGAGGCGCGCCTGACAGATTACCTGCATCCCCGATTCGGGCACAAACCGCAGATAGCGGTTCTGCGCCTTGAAAAAAACGGCATGGAGCTGGCTCTGTTCGTCCTTGAGGGTGAAATAGAAATGTCCCGAACCCGGAACCCTGAAGTTGGAAATTTCACCCTTTACCCAGACGAAAGGGAAGCGGGATTCGAGCAGATCCTTTATCTGCCGGTTCAATCCGCTGACGGTTAGAATTCCGCTATCATCATCTGTATAAGGCATGAGCATGTGGGCTTATCCATGTGTCCGACACGTTTGGCGCTACCGGAACAGCTTCGGGTCCATTGCGTCCCGCAGTCCACTGCCAACCAGGTTATACGCGGTTATACTCAGGAATATCGCTAAACCCGGGAACACCGTGAGCCACCAGGCAAACTCGATATAGCTGCGGCTTTGGGAAAGTATGTCACCCCAGCTCGGCTGTGGCGGCGGCACGCCGAAGCCGAGGAAGCTCAGGCTCGATTCGGTGAGGATGGCTCCGGCAATGTCGAATACCGCCGAAACAAGCACCGGCGCGAGGGCATTGGGAAGCATATGCATAAAGATAATGCGTTTGTGCGATGCCCCCAGGGCGCGAAGCGCCGTTATGAAATCCAACTGTTTGAGCCTGAGAAACTCCGCCCGTATGAACCGGGCGGAACCCGTCCAGCCGGTCAGGCCTATAACGATCATGATGTTGTAAATGCTCGGTCCCAGCACGGCTATGATTGCAAGTATCAGAAAGAAGGTCGGGATAGTGACCATGATCTCGATGAATCTGCTGACCGCAATATCCGTCCATCCTCCGAAATATCCTGCGAGCGCTCCGACGCAGATGCCGATTGCCAGGGCGATGCCGACCGCAACGAAGCCTACGGAAAGCGAAACGCGCGCACCGTGTATCATCCGGCTCAAGACATCGCGGCCTCTATCGTCGGTTCCGAGCCAGTGCGCGGTGGTCGGAGGCGAAAGAAACTCTACCAGGTTGTATTCTGTGGGAGAGTAGGCGACGGGAGGCCACAGGGCATATACCTCCTCCTTCCCGGGTATGTGCTGGACGAGAAAGGGCGCTTTCTTTTTCATCTCCTTAAAGACATATGGTCCTATGCTTTCGGCGCCAGACCAGACAGGCGAATACACCGACCCTTTGTACACGAAGATGATGGGCCGGTCGTTTGCCAGCAGAGGGGCGAAAAGAGCGACCAGAATGAAAAGGACGGTAACCCAGAGGCCGGCGACGGCCAGCCTGTTTTTTCTGAAATAATGACCGACCATCTTCCAGTAGGTACTCGGAGGACCGCTTTTCGTATCGGTATAGTCAGGCTCTGCCTGGAATGTCATTTGCCTTGCACCATCATTCATATCAAAACCAATATCCACTTTTTGAGGAGTCCGTTGCCTACCGAAAACAAACAACTCATTCCAGCTTTATTCTCGGATCGAGCAAAGCATACAGGATGTCCGAGACGAGCAATCCGACCAGCGTCAGCAGGCCCGAAATCGTCGAAATGGCCATTATGACCGGATAGTCGCGGCTGAGCACCGCCTCAAAACCGAGTTGCCCCATACCCGGGATGGAAAAGATGCTCTCGATGATCACACTTCCTCCGATCATGGACGGCAAAAGAAAAGCCAGAAGCGTGACAATCGGCAGCAGGGCGTTTCTGAATGCGTGCTTGAATATAACCACTCTCTGGCTAAGTCCTTTTGCCCGGGCGGTGCGAATGTAGTCTTCACGGATGACCTCGAGCATGCCGGCCCTCGTCAACCTCGACAAATACGCAAGCCCCCCGTATGTCAGGCAGATAACGGGAAGGACCATGTGCCATGCCCTGTCTGCAAGCCAGGGCAAAAGACCCATCGTGCTACTGCTCAGGGAAGATATGCCATACGTGGGGAAAATATCCCAGAAGTCCCCGCCTCCGAAAAGCATTATGAGCAGCATCGCCACCCAGAAATTGGGCAGAGAATAGAGGAAGAAAAACCCCAGCGTCATTACATGGTCCGACAGCGAACCGCTGTGGGTCGCAGAATAGATGCCGCAGGGAATGGCAATCAGATAAACCAGAAGAATCGAGATGACATTCAGTTGAATCGTAATAGGGAGCCGTTCGGCTATCTTGTCCCACACATTCCGGTGGTCCTTGTACGAGAGGCCGAAATCAAGGGTAAATACCCTTTTCACCCACAGCAGATACTGCACGGGGATCGGCTTGTCCAGACCGTACAGTTCTTTGGTTTGCTGTACTATCTGCTCGGAAGTTCCCTTGGTTCCCAGCGACGCTTCTCCCGCTCCCATCTGGAGTTTCAGCTTTGCCGGATTTCCCGGCGCAAGCTGGATGATGACAAACGTAATCAGGGTAATCCCCAGCAGGGTTGGAATGATCTGGAGGAGCCGCTTGATGAGGTAGGCTTTCATCTTGAAATATTACGTCCTTTTCCGATGTTCATATCAGGCTTTTCGATCGGGAAATGCAAGGTCGCACAGGCGAATATCGCTTTCCGCATCGAACCAGTCCTCGACAAGCTGGTAGGCAATCGAGACTTTCGGGGGAAGCAGCAATGTCCCGCACTCCAGGCCCTCTCTCACTTCCGGGCGCGTAAACCAACGAGCATCTTCCAACTCCCTGTCCCCCAGGCAAATCTGCCCGTCCTGCGCTTCAGCAGTAAAACCCAGCATCAAAGAACAGGGAAACGGCCATGGCTGCGAAGAATGGTAATATATCTCCTTCACCCGCACCCCGACCTCTTCATAGGCTTCCCGGATAACAGCCGCTTCAGCGCTCTCTCCGGCCTCTACAAAGCCCGCTATAACGGAGTAGCGCCTCTCCGGCCACATGGCCTGTCTGCCGAGCAGGCACCTGTCTCCCAGCCGGATCAGAACGATGATCGCCGGATCGGTCCTGGGGAAGTGCATTGCGCCGCAGTCGACGTCGCTGCACAGGCGAAAATGCCCGCCCTCGCCGCTCCTGGTTGGACTTCCGCACACGCTGCAATAGTGATTCCGGCCATGCCAGTCCGCCATTATCTTCGCGTAGGCCAGAAGCGCGCCGTCCTGCCGTGAAAGCAGCGGACCGATGCCGCGCAGGTCCCTGAACTTCCCCAGGGAGGCGAATTCAGCGGGCGGTTCCTTATCCCCCGGTGTTCCGAGACCGATCGCAAAAAACCCCAGACCGTCTTCTTCGCCGAGAAAAAAAGCTTCGCCCCCCGCCAGTACATCGGCAACCTGGGCCCGCTTCAGCATTACCGGCCTTGGCCGGTCAGCCTCAGTGACCAGCACCTTGGATTGCCATACGGGCAGAAATAAGGAATCCGGGTCGTTCATGCGCTTCAGCAGCCAGCCGTCGTCTTTTCGCCGGTTGTGCGCACGATTCAGAACCTGGGCTACGAACATGTTTCGTGACGATTTTGCGAAATTATCCATCCAACAACTCTAACACAAAAGGATCAGGGCTCCCTGTACTTCTGCAAATCTTTGGGAACCCACCAGTAAAGGGACGAAACGCCCATAGGGTAGACTACCACATTCTCGAACCTTCTGGATACGGCCTGAAGGGCCTTGGTCGTAAACAGAAAAGTGTACGGTTGCTCGTCGTGGACTATTTCCTGGAATCGACGATAGAGCTGCCGCCGTTTCTCGGCGTCGAATTCCCTGCGCGCTTCTTCCATCAGCCGGTCGGATTCGGGATTGACAAAGCCCACAAAATTCGAACCCTTCGCCAGTGCCTGTGAAGAGTGCCACACCTGGTAGGGGTCGCTCTCCCATCCCAGGGACCATGCCAGCGTGCAGGCATCGAATTCGTGATCTTCTATTCTCTGGACGAAAACGGCCCATTCCAGCTTGCGAATGGACATGTAGATTCCGACGTCCTTGAGGTTCTCCTTCAATATGGTTGCCAGCTGTTCGGCGAATGGCGAACTCGCGGCTATGAGGAATTCAAACTGAAAGGCGACGCCGTCCTTCTGCAGAATCCCATCCCCGTTCCGGGGGGTCCAGCCGGCCGCCTTCAGCAAGGCCAACGCCCGCTGGGGATCATACGGATAGGGCTTCAGATCCTTGTCATACTCGGGACTGTTGACATAAAAGGGACCACTGACGATCGTCCCCAGTCCGAAGAGGATTTTCTTCAGAATCAATTCCCGGTCGACCAGCATCGTCATGGCCTGCCTGACGCGCTTGTCGGAAAAGAGCGGCCGGCGCATGTTCCAGCCGATGTAAGAGTAGCTTGGCAGGTCGTAGCTCAGCTTTCGAAAGTCTTCATTGAACCTCTTGCTCTGGGTCTGTTTTTCCCACTGGATCGCCCGAAGCCCCATTTCATCGAGTCCCCCCTGCTTCAGGACCTGCAGGGCGACCGTGGGTTCCGTTATGATCCGGAATACGATTTTCTTCAGAGCCGGCTTCTCCCCCCAATAGTTGTCGTCACGGGCAAGGACTATTTCCTTTCCCGTTTCCCAGCGCACAAACTTGTAAGGTCCGGTGCCGACAGGGTTGCGTCCGATGGGGTGCCGGTTGAAATCCTCCCCCTCCTTGAATAGATGGGCAGGAACGATCGGAATCTCCCCACAGAACTGGAGCGCCTGAAAGTAGGGTACTCTGTAGTGGAACCTGACGGTATAATCGTCAACGACATCGAGTTTTTCGATATCCTGGTAGTAATTTCGCAGATGAGGCGCATCGACTTTCGGATCGTTGATGCGGTCGAAGGAGAAGCGGACGTCTTTGGCCGTGAACGGCTTGCCGTCCTGCCACTTGATATTCTTCTTCAGGTAGAAAGTGTAGGTCAGGTGATCCCCTGAGACGGTCCACCTTTCGGCAAGGGTGGGCACCATCTCCATGGATTGGGGGTCCCTCTTGATGAGAGATTCGTAAATGAACCGCTGAATCTCACCCGAGTAGGCGTCGGTGGATGTAATCGGGTTGAGCGTAGCAGGCTCTCCGCTAAGCTGACTGACGAGCCAGTCCCCGAAGACGCGGTTGGGAGGCTGCTGAAGAATGTCATCCGCCGCCACGCAGATCGGTGCGATAAGAGACAGAAGCGCCGCGAGGCAGAACGGCTTCAAAATCGATCTATTCCATTTCATCAGGGGAATGAGCCTTCCATCTAAATTCAGTATTTCGATCCTACCGTAGGAAAGGTGTTTTATATCCAATTACTACCGGGTTATCAATTCAGATGATCGAGCCTGCCCCGCCAGCCCCGCTCTTTCACGGTCCGCCGCAGGTCTTTTCCGGCTGCGGCCCACAAGGCACACGCGGCCAAATCCCGGCAAAAAGGGCAAAAAAAACCCTCTCATACGATAACGCGTATAAAAGGGTTAGTCCGGCCCTGCAGTCAAGAATTCTTACAAAGCTTTCACATCGATTCCCCGGATGAATTCCTTAATGGTCTGCATCCAGGACTCGATTTTCTCCTCCCGCAGTTGTTCGGCGGCGTCTTTTGGAGTTTCGTTTACACGAATGGCTGTCTGTACCTGCTCGACCGGCGAAACCCTCACCGTTTCCTGTGGTTCTATATTGACATTTTCGAGTCCGTCGGCTCTCAGGTAATCCATCTTTTCGAAAATGGTTGAATTGGCGTTCATGTGATCCCTCCCTTAGTAATGCATTTACTGCCTGCTACTTCTTGCAACTCCAGCGCTCAGCCCAAAGACGGTGCTAAAATAATCATCCTCCAACTAAATGTAAACGCCCGATTTTCAGGTATCTATCCTCGAAATTCACGGGCGTCGAAAAGCAGTCTTCCCAAATGAAGCAGGACCATGCCGGATTTTCACTTTGCCGGATTCACAGTAAATAGTATTCTAATGGTTATAAGGCCCAACGAACAGTACCGGCATGTTTCATTTTTACGCGGAAAGGAGTGTTTCGATGCAACTCATCGATGGTCAAACCTACCGCCTGCCTAATGGTGAAAAGGTGACCGCGAAGCTCATTGAAGGCAAGTTCCTCCTTGAATACAAACGCCAGTACCGAGCCCCCCTTTCAATAGGCGAAGACGGAATTCTTTTCCTTAGAGGGGAGGCGACCTCCTTCACCGTAAAATCCCTGGCGCCGGATGATTCGGACGAGGGCGGCAGATAGGCCGTGGATCAGCCGGCAGACGACCGCGTAATTTACTAATATCCAAGTAAATGTGAGTGAAATCCCGGGGCGCGGAATTGACACTTCGCATGCCGACGGTTAGTCTTATGCCAATTCGAAATGCCTGCTTTACAAACTTGCCGACGAGCTTATCGGTGCGAATATCGGGCCTGCCGGACAATAGCCCGGCCTTTCTTTTGAAGTAAAACTGGAGTAGAGGATGACAGCGCGTACCACAACAGTTTCCAACGATCCCGGCAGGAGTGCCCGAGAGAAGGGCTTTACGCTTATCGAACTCCTGATCGTTATGATTATCCTGAGCCTTCTTGCCGCTCTCGTTGCACCCAAAATGTTCTCGAAAATAGGCACGTCCAAACAGAAAGCGGCAAAAACACAGATTGCCCTGTTTGGGAGCGCCCTCGACCAGTTTCGGCTGGATGTGGGCAGGTACCCCAACACCGAAGAAGGACTCGACAGCCTTCGTAAAAATCCGCGGCTCGACCACTGGGACGGCCCCTACCTTCCCAAAGACGTTCCTGCCGACCCGTGGGGAAAAGTGTACGTTTATCGCTGCCCCGGGGAGCATGGCGATTACGATCTGATCTCTCTGGGCGGGGACGGCCAGGAAGGCGGCGAGGGAGAAAATGCCGATATTGTAAGCTGGGATTAGGGCCTGCGCTCTTACTGAACTATTCAAATACGCGTAAGGGGAAACAGATTGTCTGTTTCCCCTTCTTTTTTCAGTATCCGCCCGGTTCCGCGACCTCCCGCACAGGCATGCGCCGGAGCGCATCGCCGTTCTGAAGCATTTGCAGGTGGTAATACTGGCCGATCCTTTCCATCAACTCCTCGTGAGTCCCCTGCTCTATTATCTGCCCCTGATCGATGACGATGATCCGGTTTGCCCGTCTGATCGTGGAAAGCCGGTGAGCGATGATGATGCTGGTCCTGTTCGACATTACAGCGGCGATTGCCTGCTCGACGAGCATTTCCGTTTCTGTGTCGACGTTTGCGGTAGCTTCGTCGAGAATCAGGATCTTCGGATTTCGGGCCAACACCCGGGCAAATGCCAGCAGTTGCTTCTGACCGGCCGAAAGGTCCATCCCACCTTCGCCGATAACTGTATCCAGGCCCTGCGGCAGCTTGCCTATGAGATTCGAAAGCTGGGAAAGCTCCACAATCCTCTCGACCCCCGCATCGGGCAGATCCCGGTCAAGAAGGATATTTTGTCGAATGCTTCCCGGCACGATAAACACATCCTGCATCACGAGCCCGATCTGCTCCCTTAGCCAGACAGCGTCCAAGCGGCCGATCGCCGTACCGTCCAGCCGAATCTCTCCCTGTTGCGCATCGTAGAACCTTTCCAGAAGGTTGATGAGCGTGGTCTTGCCTGACCCTGTAGCCCCGACAACCGCAAGGACTTCGCCTCCTTTCAGGTCGAATGAAACATTCCGCAAAACAGGTCTTTCGGGCTCGTAACCGAAGACAACATTCCTAAAAGAGATATCCCCCCGCACCTTGGGGAGTCGAATGGCATCCGTGCCGCCGTCGAGACCGTCCCGGGTTTCCAGCAGCTGGAAGATCCTTTCGGCGGAGGCCATTGCCGACTGAACGATCGTGTATTTCTGCGACAGTTCCCGAATTGGCTGAAAAAACAACCTCATGTATGATATGAAAGCCGTAAGGATACCTATGGTCATGTAGTCTTTCAAAACTTGCCCGCCGCCGTACCAGACGATCAGGGCCAGCGATATCGAACTCATAACCTCGATCAGGGGAACGAAAATTCCGAAGACCTTGATCTGGTACATAGCGGCATCGTAGTATTTCTTGTTCTGTCCCCAAAACCTCCGGTTGGCATCCTTCTCCCTGATGAAGATCTGGATGATCGAAATTCCGGATACGGCTTCCTGCAGAAAAGCGTTGATTCCGGCAAGGTGAGCGCGGATCCGCCGGAAAGCTTCGCGGCTTAGCCTTCCGAACCAGAGCGTAATCAGCGCCATCAGCGGAAAGGTCAGGGTCAAAAGCAGCGAAAGACGCCAGTTCATCCAGAACATAATCCCCAGGATGCCCAGCAGCCTGATGCCTTCGTTGAAAAGGGTGATGATCACCGATGTGAACATCTCGTACATGTTCTGGATATCGTTCGTATGGCGGGTGACAAGCCTTCCGACGCGATGCGCGCTGAAAAAGGACAGATTCAGGTGGATGACATGCCCGAAAAGCCGCTGCCTCAACGCATGCATTATCCTCTGACCGGTCCATTCCAGGGTGATCACCTGAAAGAAGTTCGCGACGAATCCGATCAGAATTACCCCAAGAAACAGTATGGCTATATGGGACACACCCTGCACCCGTTCCGGCGCGGGGATAGCGTCGTTGACGATGTACCTGTCCATGGCGATCTGGACAAGCTTTGGCCAGGTAAGGCTCGTGGCCGTGATTATGAAGGCAAGCCCCACGGCGGTGAACACCCACCTCCACTGAGGCAGGATAAATTTCAGCAGCCGCCCCCATAGCTTGAGATCTCCCAGGTACTGGGTGTTTTCCCCGTCCAGTGTATCCTTGTCGTTATTCATCTGCCTGTTTTCCGCTTCGAGGCCCGGTGGTCTGGTGCTTGTAGATGGTGGCGTAAAAAGCGCTGCGTCTGATCAGTTCTTCGTGCGGACCCCGATCCACAATTCTTCCGTTATCCATTACGACTATCTCGTTTGCTTCGACAAGGGGGGCGACCCTGTGCGAGACGATGATGCAGGTGTGTCCATGGAGAAAAGAGGCGATCGACTGGATGATCGCGTGCTCTGTCTCCATGTCAACCGCCGACAGTGCATCGTCTATGATGATAATCGGCCTGTCCAAAATGAGAGCCCGGGCGATCGCAAGCCTCTGCCGCTGGCCGCCGGAA
>JAEZXS010000240.1 GCA_023442755.1 Pseudomonadota bacterium
CCGCGAACCTGTACCGACAGGGTCGTATACCGGAACGGAGTCCACCACTTCGGGTATTTTCAGCACGATTCAGTATGAAGAAACCGGAATCATCCTTAACGTGACACCCCACATAAACGCGGGCGGCCTGGTTCGTCTCGAGGTCGAGCAGACCATCCGCCGCGTAGACCCCCAAACCGTGACGGTTGGAGCAAACAATACCGCCCCCAGGTTCACCGAACGTGATGTCAAGACCACGCTGCTGGCTCAAAACGGCACCACGGTCGTAATCGGCGGGATCATCCAGACCAACAAAAGCGACAACAAAACCGGCATTCCCTTCCTGCAGGACGTGCCCCTGCTCTCGCCTTTGTTTGCCGGTACCAGCAAAAACCTGGACCGTACGGAACTCATCGTGGCTATCACTCCGCATGTTATCGATCAGCGCGGGAGCGAAGCGCCGAAAGAGTTTCTCGAAAAGCTGAAGAATCTCAAAAGAAGGATCGAAAGATAACGGGCCGGGACGCACCTGCGCCCCAGCCCGCTTAACGAATTGAGGTTCGGGCAGTTACAGTTATAAAACGGGCCAGCGCCGTGCTATTTCAAACAGGGTCCGCACGCCGAAACCCGTCGCGCCCCGAGGAGCGGCACCCGTGTCCTTATCTGTCCATGCGGTTCCGGCGATGTCCAGATGGGCCCAGGGCACCTCCTGCGGGATGAACTGTTTCAGAAATATACCCGCCACGATTGCCCCGGCCGTCCGGTCACCTACATTCTTCATGTCGGCCACATCGCTTTTGAGGGCCTCGAAGTAAAAATCCCAAACCGGCAGAGGCCAGAATCGCTCTCCCACTCCCTGCCCCGCCTCCTGCAGCGCCTGTACCAGTTTCTCCCGGTTTCCGAGCACTCCCGCAACCTGGTTCCCGAGCGCAACGATGCACGCTCCCGTCAAGGTCGCAATATCTATTATCACTGCCGGTTTAAACTGCTGTACAGCGTACGAAAGGACGTCGCACAGCACCATTCTTCCTTCCGCATCGGTGCTGATCACCTCGATCGTCTGGCCCGAATAGGACCTGACGACATCCCCGGGCTTATAAGCCTGCCCCCCGGGCATATTCTCGGTACAGGGAAGAATTCCTATGACCCGCTTTTTCAGACCGGTCCGGCCGATAGCCTCCAGGCATCCGAGAACGGCGGCTGCCCCCGCCATGTCCTGCTTCATCGCCTCCAGGTTTGCTCTCGCTTTGAGGGAGATTCCCCCCGTGTCGAAGGTGATGCCTTTCCCGGCAAAAACAAGCGGAGGATCGTTTTCCGTTCCAGGCGGAGCATGCTCGATTATGATTATGAATGCCGGTTCACGACTACCCTGGGCAACCGCGGCCAAGGCCCCCATCCCCATGGACCGGGCGGATTCGAAGTCAATTGTCTCCATCCTGAAGCCAAGCCTGTCGGACATCTTTCGGGCCGTATCCACCAGGAAGCCCGGTGTGGCCCGGTTTCCGGGAGAAACTGTGAGATCCCTGGCAAGAGCGACTCCCGCGGCCTCCGATTCCGCTAGAAGCGGAATCCCGGAGAACTCCGTGCCGGGTTCGGATTCAGCGAACAATAGTATCGATTCGGGATCGGATGCCGGCTCCGAGTTCTTCGTCTTCAGTCCCCTGAACCGGTAAAGGCCTGTCAGGGCTCCGACAAGAGCTTCCCTCAAGGCTACGGGCGCCCCGATATCCATTCCCTCGAATGCGGCCAACGGTAAAGCCGGGTTTCTGACCCCCAGCTCGCAGCACTTCCTCAAAGCGAATGCCGCTGCATTTCTGATCTTCTCGGCGTCGAACTGATCGGCCGGGCCCAGACCTGTAACCAGAACGCGCCGAATCGGCAGGTCCCCCGGCGCATAAAACACCGCCGTTTCGTTTGCCTTGGCCTTGAAGTCCTGAAGTGCGGTCGAGCCGTCAAGCCACGGACAGTGTTCTTTCAGAAAACGGCCGAAGCCGGCCGTGCATGTTTCCGCCTTTTCGAAGGCAAAGAAAAGAACGGCATCGGAATGCCAGAGCCGTTGCGGAAGAATCCGCCACTCGATTTGCATTGGGCAACCTCATTGCAGTAATTGTCTTCAGCAATACGAATATCGCACGGAACGCATGCCCGAGCGGAAAACCCATCAATAGGTATTAGAATCAGCTAGCCACCCCTTCACCGTAAGTCAACCGTCTCGTTCAAACTGAGTGACTGGTTCCAGCTGTTCGCAAGCGCGAGTATACCACCGGTAATTGACAGGGATCAAACCGGTCGGAGTACCCAAGGAATCGACCAAAAAACGTTTGACAAATAGCCGGAGGGCAATTAGCGTTTAAACTTTTCAATTCATACAGAAAATCCGCCATAGAACCGTTAGGAGATACATGATGACCCAGCGCATTTTCAACTTCAATCCGGGCCCTTCCGCCCTGCCCCTTGTCGTCCTCGAACAGATAAAGCAGGAAATGCTCGACTTCCGTGGGACCGGCATGTCCATCCTGGAAATCAGCCACCGTTCGAAAGAATTCACGGCCGTGCTCGATGATGCCATAGCAAGGACAAAGCGGCTCCTGGCTCTCGACGACAATTACGAAGTTCTCTACATTCAGGGCGGAGCCAGCCTTCAGTTTTGCATGGTACCCATGAATATGTCCATACCCGGTAAGCCCGCCGACTACACCGATACCGGCACCTGGGCTACGAGGGCAATCAAGGAAGCAAGAAATCTCGGAAAAGACGTGCGCGTGATCGCCAGTTCCGAGGACAAGGCGTATACCTACATCCCGAAAGACCTGAAGGTCAACCCCGATGCGGCCTACCTTCACCTGACCTCCAACAACACCATCCGCGGGACGCAGTGGCAAACCTTTCCGGATGCCGGGAACGTCCCTATGATCTGTGACATGTCTTCGGACATTTTAAGCCGCAGGATCGATCCCCGCCCGTTCGGCCTCATATACGCAGGCGCGCAGAAAAACGCCGGCTCGGCAGGCGTTACCCTGGTGATCGTGCGCAAGGACATGCTCGATCGTGTCCCCAAAGAACTTCCGACCATGCTCAAATATACGACTTACTCCGATAATAAGTCCCTCTACAATACGCCGCCCTGCGTGGGAATTTATATTTCCGGACTGGTCATGAAGTGGCTGGAGGAAACCGTCGGCGGGATAGATGAAATCGAAAAGATAAACAACCGGAAAGCAGCCCTGCTCTACGGCTACATCGACAGCCAGGATTTCTACAGGGGAACCGTCGTCCCGGAAGCCCGTTCGCGCATGAACATTCCCTTCAGGCTGCCTACCGAAGATCTGGAAAAACAATTTCTTGCGGAAGCCACCGCAGCCGGACTGGGAGGCCTGAAAGGCCACCGCTCGGTCGGCGGATGCAGGGCATCCCTTTACAACGCCGTGACCGTAGAAGCTGTCACGGCGCTTGTCGATTTCATGAAGGATTTTGTCAAAAGAAGAGGATAAATCCGCTATCTGTTTCGGCTGCGAAGCCGTCCAGTTCATCCCTAAGCCGGGGGCCTTCTTTTCACGCCTCCGGCTTCAGTCTTTTATAGTGCTCCCGCCTTCCCGTATTGCGCAATCCGCAAACAGCAATTACGTTCAGATTGCAGCCATAAGCATTGGATATTATTTCATATTTATTCAAATTCGTCTGCAAGAGAGGAGCAGACCCTGTGAATTCACGCGTTCTATCTCAACCCGAGAGCATCGGGAGCGAAAAAGTACACGTCCTTATTTTCGAAACCGGTGACGAAGTTTGCGAGGAATTACTGCGGTTCGTGCGCAGGACACGCATCAAAAGCGCACACTTCACGGCCATCGGCGCATTCAACAGGGTAGTTCTGGGCTATTTCGACTGGGAGAAGAAAGAATACGTCAGGATCCCGGTTGAGGAACAGGTCGAGTGCCTTTCCTTCATCGGCACCGTCGCCCTCGAAAACGGCGAACCCGGGATACACGCACACATTGTCGTCGGCAAACGCGACGGAACCCTGATGGGAGGCCATCTACTCGAAGCGCATGTGCGGCCCACTCTTGAACTCACGCTCAGCGAAACCCCTGCGCACCTGCACAGGGAAACGGACCAGAGGAGCGGGCTGGTGCTGATAAAAGTGTGATGGGGGATGCAGGGGTGAAAAAGGGGGAGAGTTTCCCTCCCCCGCATTCAGAATGTCCGCAGGTTCTTTTTGCGCTGGCTTTCCATTCCCAGGTTGAATGCGAGATACCCGGCGAGGAGCGCCCACCCTGAGGCAAACATCACCGTCCCACCGGCCCCCCCGATCTCGCCAAAACGACTCCCGAGCAGCGTCTGCAGTGGGGGGAAAGACAGGATCAAACCCAGAATCGACAGGGGTAATCCCAGTATCATGCTAAATTTCATCTCTACCTCTTTTATCGATGGTGACAAAACGGATAAGTTCTTCTTCACTCACCGGCGTTTCTAATTTTCTATGATAACCGAAAAGCGAGATTCGATTAACCTTATATTGCATTAATTATTGTAAATTCCACCACATAACGAATGTGCTCTATCCCGGGTCGCTATTTCGATGCCCTCTTCTGACTCTGCACTCCGAGGTTGAAGACGATATAGGCGAGCACAAGGGCCCAGCCGGAGGCAAATACGATCGCTCCGGTCAAATCGGCGGCGTATCCGAAAAGATTCTCGAGAAGCTGCCTCACCGGCGGGAAGTACAGAACAAGGCCGGCGACGCTGAATATTAGACCGATAATTTTGACAAAGTTCATTCTGATCCCCCGATGGTTAGCCGGAAAGCAGCACTTCACCCAAGACCGTTCGCTCGGAATGCCGTTTTAGAATCCGGGCCGGCAATCGAAACGTCATCGCCGGCAGTAGATATGTTTTATCTGGTAAGTTCGCAATGATAGCAGATACAGGAGTGGAGGTCCAGCCTGCGAATCACTCGCCGCTTTGATAGATTGTCGTTTTTCTCATACATCAGGAAGGGATTTGGCGAGAAAATGGATCACCCTGGGTTGACCTTCTCCATTGTGAAAGGCGCGGACTTTCTCTTGTATCTCTTTGTCAACCACGGTCTGACGCTCGTGCATCCGTAAATGTTCCAGCCAGGATTCCACAAGGAAAGTCTCGCAGATCTTCTCCGGCTCCGCCAAATCGACAAATACCGTCCAGCTGAACGCACCGCCTCGCATCCTGGCACGTCGGAGTCTTCGTAAAGCAATCCCGAATTCATACCAATCCTCGGAGCGCACCCTGTACTCCACCATCACCATAACCGGCCCCTCATGCAATTCGGGTTCAAATGTAACCGCAGGCATCGGCCAATGGCCGGAGGGCCTCAAATCCAGTTCCGCACCCGAAATGAGTTTAAAGCGCACGGTAAGCAGGAGACTGAGGATGAGACCGGCTGCCGAACCATGCAGGGCCGCATCGACCCCGAAGTAGTGCCCGATAGCGCCCCAGGCAACGCTTCCGGCCGCCATCCCACCGAAAAAGATCAGCATGTATACGGCAAGGCACCGTCCCCTCACCCAGGCAGGAACGATGGACTGCACGGAACCGTTGAAATTGGACAGCAAAACGAGCCAGGCAGCGCCGGCGACAAGCATTGCAATGCAATCGAGAAAGAATACGTGCACGAGGCCAAGAAAACTCAATGAAGCTGCAAAAGCAATGTTCGTCAGGGCGGCCACTTTGTCCAGCACCGTCTTGCGGCCGATCCACTGAAAGGCCCCGGCCCCGCCCACGGCGCCAAGGCCGAATGCTCCCAGCAGCAATCCGTATTCGCCGGGCCCGGCATGAAGGTAGTCGCGTGCAAAGAGAGGCAGGAGCGCCATAAGGGAGCTTGCACAGAGTATGAAACAGAGTGCGCGGACGAATACGGCCTGGAGGGCCGGAGCGTACCGTACAAAGCGGATGCCGGTTCGCATGGCGGCAATGATCCGCTCGGCCGGCAGGGCGCTCTCCATTGGAGGTCTTTTCCACAGCAAGAGGACCACGATTACCCCCAGGAAAGATGCCGCATTGAACATGAACGTGGGCCCGGCGCCAAGCAAAACGAGCACGAATCCACCGAGGGCCGGCCCGACCGACCGCGCAAGATTGAAGCCGGCGCTGTTCAGGGCGACGGCGGAATGCACCATTTTGCGCGGAACGAGTTCCGGAATGATGGCCTGCCAGGCGGGAGCATTCAGAGCGTTGCCGATGCCGAGGGCAAGGACGAGCAGGAGCAGGCTCCAGGACGTTGTGAGATTCAGCATTGCAAGCACCCCGAGCACCGCAGCAGAGATAAGCATCCAGATCTGAGTGACGATAATGATGCGACGCCTGTCGACCACGTCGGCAATAGCACCGGCCGGAATAGCAAGAAGGAAAATCGGGAAGCTCGAAGCTGTTTGAACGAGAGACACCATTATCGCAGACGGGTCCAGGGTCGTCATGACCCACGCCATGGCAGTACTCTGCATCCAGGTTCCAATATTGGAAACCACGTTTGCGATCCAAATCCATCGGAAGATGGAATATTTCAACGGACTCCAGGATGAAAGCGCTTCGCTCCCGCGCCCCTGATCCTTTTCCGGGCCGTTTGTCATCACACCTCCGGATTATGTCAGTCCTCGCCCTTGCCGGTATCGGAGACTTCAAGATATGTTCTCAAGTGTTCTGCCGTCTTCTGCCCCACGCCGTGCAATGCGGTAAGCTCTTCGACGCTTGTCCAGGGTTTTTTCCGGCGCTCCTGGACGATGGCGGACGCAATATCAGGCTTCATTTGCGGGACAAGGAGCAGGTCGCTTTCGGTTGCGGTATTCAAATCGAGTCTTTGTCCGAGCACTAGCCTCTTGTCGGCGGACATCCACTCGACACGGATTTCGAATCGCCCGCCTGAATTCATAAGCGAGACGGATTGGCCGGATCTGAGTGTACGCGCACACAAATCGTCCCGGAAAAAGTCCACTTTGCCGGCACGGACCAGAGCGTCGCAAACGGATACCTTCTCCCCGGGCATCATGTATGTCCCGGGGCAAGGAACTTTCCCTATCACCTCCACAAAGGAGAAAATCCCCTGCTCAGGTGCCGGAACCGCGATTTCACGACTGGAGCGGACCAGCAGCACGGCAAATACAAGGATTGCCAGAAGCAGAGAAGCATTTCCGGCTCCATTCCCTTTTCGTTTCCTGCCTGCTTCGCTCATTTCAGCCGCCTTCGATCGAAAAAGGAAATGCACCCTGCAACTCAACGGGAAAAAGACCGGCATAAAACAGTTGATTTGTAGCAGGGTTCGGGTTACAGGCAAGCTCCGTTTTTATGCTGATTCAACCCAAAGAGACATACTACACGGATCCGCGGGGTATGGCGGTGCGCAAATTCAACTTCAAAGTCCTTTTATTGCTATCCAGCGGCCACATGGTTGTCGACATCTACCAGGGCGCCCTTCCCGCCATTCTGCCATTCCTGAAAGAGAATCTCGGTCTCTCTTATACATTGGCCGGAGCAATTCTCATCGCCTCCAACATCACTTCTTCCATCATCCAGCCGGTTTTCGGCCTGCTTTCGGACAAGAAGGACAAGGCTTTCCTCCTGCCCCTCGGGGCCGCGCTCGCCGGGCTCGGCTTTTGCCTGCTTCCGCTGCTTGACAATTACGCTTATGTTTTGGCGCTGGTAATGCTTAGCGGCCTGGGAATCGCCTCATATCATCCCGAGGGATTCAAGACTGCCCGCTTCTTTACCGGTGAGAAGATGGCAACCGAGATGTCCGTTTTCTCAGTCGGAGGGAATACGGGAATGGCGCTGGGACCCATTCTCGCTCTTTCCATCGTCCATTACTTCGGTTATCGCTCCCTCACCTGGATGGCGCTTCCCGCCCTGTTCTTTGT
>JAEZXS010000303.1 GCA_023442755.1 Pseudomonadota bacterium
CCCCCCCCCCCCCCCCCCCCCCCCCCCCCCCCCCGGGCCTCTGTGAATACGTTCCCAGCCTAGTTAAGGAAGCGTGGGATGTTTTCGTCTGCCAGCTCCGGGATTAACGGACTGCCGAAATCGGCCAGGATGTCCGCCATTCCTGGAGGGTTTTGAGGAGCACTTTGCGGAGCGGTCGTGCTCTGTGGTATCAACCTCGCCTTGTAACGACCCTCCAGGTTTTTCAAGGCACTTCTGGCCTGCCCCGTGCTCCTGATGTAGCGTTCGGTCGTGGCCAGCTTCTGGTGCCTCAAGATTTCCTGGATCGCTTTCATCGATACGCCGTCCCTGGCAAGCAGTGTCGCGGTCAATCCACGTATTCCATGACACCCAAAAGGCTTGACGCCAGCTTTCCTGCAAAGCTCCTGGGGAAAGTCACGGTTCTCGATGTATGGATTGCCGTTGTGACGTCCAATGCTTTGCGTAAAGATGTACTCACCTTCCGAAACCTGGCGATGCTCCCAAAGCATGGTCGCCAACTCCTCGGTCAGGGGTATCCAGTCCTTCCGCGCTGAACCATCCTTGGTCTTACGGGTAGTCAATGCTATTTCGCGGGTCTCGAAATTAACGTCTTCCCATTTGAGGCCAAAGACCTCGCTTCTACGCCCCGCTGTGTGCAGAAACGTCGCAAGCATTAGCCGATCCTGCCCCTGGGCCGTTGTATAAACCTTCCAGAAGTCATCTTCCGGTGGGACGTAATGGCCCTGGACTGCATCCATCGGGAACTTCTCCACCACTAGGAATGGATTTGGTGTCGGGAAGTTTTTGTACTTGATACCGTGATTCCAACCCGCTGCCAGGTTCTTGATGACCTTGGTATTGACCGCATGGCCACCGCGCTTCTTGAACTGATCCTGGCAGTATGCAAGGGCCAGTGCCGGGGTGAAGTCCGTAACCGGACGATGAGGATCGACCAGCTTGTGTTTCAGGAAATGTCTAAACTCGCACCGCTTCTCGGAAAAGACCTTCTTGCTGTAACGCTCTGAATATTCCAAGTACCAGGTCGCCCATTCAAGCAAGGAGGGCATAGGGGTCGCGGGTTGCTTCGGCGGGTTCATCAACGCCTCTTTTGCCTGCCGCTCCCACTCTACAGCCTCGCGCTTGATCTGAAATCTCTGTACTCGTCTTTCTCCCTTCCACTGGGCTTGTGCTACCCACATCGTTTTTCCGTGCCGAGTCTCTCTGTACGGCATAGTGCCTCCAAATCGCGTCGCTTATCATTTTTTCAAAGAACAGCGTGCGGCTTGACATTCTGACACCGCCGTACCGGTTAGGATACCGCAGAACGGTTGATTCCGCGACTTCAAAAAGATGGGCGACCTCTGCCAAAGCCCATTTACGCCCCAAGTCCTGGGGGAATGGGCTAGAGTGGGCCACCTGTTGATCTGAATTCGACATTTGAACCCCTATTGTTATCAGGAGCGAAAGAGCGCCGCAGCATCGAGTCGGGCGCGTCGGAATTTGGCAGGTCGGGCTCTTGCCTATCGCAGGCACTTGAAGCCCTGGTTCCAGGTTGCTTTCCTATGATTGTCCTGATGGGGTCTTATTTGGGTTCCGGCATGGTAGGGTCGTAGGTGTTCCTGTTGTAGTCCCGTTATTCCCGTCATGGTATGGATCAGGCAATAATCCCTACTATTAACATACAGCTAAGTTCCGGTTTTCTGATGTCCCGAAGAGGGGGCTGTAGTCCTTCCTCAATGCTCTTTCAGATAAGCCGGTAATTTTCGAAACGGCGGCCTTCGTGATCCGCTTTCCTTCGGCCTGGAGTTGCTCCCTCGCCTCCGCTATCCGCCGCTCGGCCTCAGCCCTTTTGACGGACGCCGTGTAAGCAGCTCCGGCCCTTCTCCGCTTTTCCAGTTCGGCTTTCCTTGCGTTCGCTTCCATCGCAGGGGGCATTGGCTGGAAGCCACAGACGCCCCTGTTTGTGCGGTCGCCAGAGAACCTTGCTCGGCGATCCCAACACCATTTCGAAATACTTCTGGCAATCGTGGTCAATTGCCGGTTCGCAAGTGGAGGCCGACAATATGCGTTTATCGAAGCGCAGTGGCTCATGACCACGTTGAATAGATCGTCCCTTGAGTTGCATAGCTTGACCTGGCCGTAAGCAGCTTGCCGGGCCGCGTGAAAAATCGTGTCGTTCCGGTAGCCTTCCGGCACAATCCCGATTGTTTCCATGTTGAGGGCAACGTTTGCCCTCTCAAAGAGCTTGATCCCGCGCAAATCTACGTATCCGGCCAGTTCCTCCAGGGTGTATGTCCTATCATGAATGATCGTATGCCAGCCCTTGTACAATGGATTCTTGGTCATGAACCCCGGATAGGCCGGATCAGCCCTGAGCCTGTCCCGATAGGCCGCCTGGACTAGGCGGTAGAAGTTCATAGGCCCGCGCCTTGCTCTCCCGTTGCCGTGTCGGTCAAGGAAGGTGACAGGGTTCTCCAGTCCATACAAACCATGAGCATAGGCGTTCATTGGATTGACGGTGATAATGGTCGGAGGTGGAAGCCCAGCCGCTTCCCATGCGAAAGCCGCTCCCTCGTAATCAAGATCAAAAGGGAGCCATACTCGTCGCACCCCATGCAGTTGAATGTTTGCGAATTGAAGCGCCCTGGGTCGCTCCACATACCGAAGGCCAGCCTTAAAGTCGTCAGCGACATAGGGCCTATCAGGAAGAGTATTGATAAAGAGATCAAGTGCTGCTTGCGACATGCAACCTCTGTAAATGCGAAAAAGCCGTGGAGGTTATCCACGGCCTGTGTGCTGGTAAATTGAGGTATCGCCTGATGGGGAGGCAGTTAGCGCTAAACGTTCAGGTTGACGCCCGCCTCGGCCGCCAACTGCCGCGCCAGTGTCGGATTTTCCCTCAGAATCTGGCCCTGCTTCGTAAGATTTAACTGGTTATCCATCCAAGGGTTCGGTTTCTGAGGGCTCCCGTCACCTTCCTTAAAGAACTGGGGGCTTTCGTCAGCAAACGTATCGATGACATCACCTATGGTCGCAGGATCACCGTGTTTGTTCAGCAGATCCGATCCGTTGTGATGCATAAACGAGAACTTGAGCGTGCCGTCTGGCTGAAGCTCAGCCCTCGCTTGGTTCCGAACATGCATCCCGACCAGCTTCGAATTCAGACACCCGCGCTCCTGTGCCTCTACCGCGCCCTGGATCATGAGGGCATCTGCTATCAGGGTAGATGCCAGCTCTGAGCACCTGGTAAGCTGTTTTTCCTTGGCCTGAACAGCCCCTTCCATGTCGTGCTTCTTTGTCAGGATCACGCGATGGGCCTCGCTGGTGATTTCCTCAAGCTCTTTCCGTCCCAAAAGGTCATCGAGAACCTGGACAATGGCCCGGCTCATATCCGCCTTCCCTGCGACTTCTTCCAGTTCCGCCAGTTCGGTCTGCCGGTCTTCAAGCCTGGCCATGAAGTCGGGAACGTTAAAGCCGGTAATTGTCTTGCCCTTGAGGGCGTGTTTCATGTTGATGGTTAAGAGTGAAAGCGATCTCAAATTGTTCATTGCTGCTCCTTTTGTGAATGTTCGGCAGTTTACCGTAGATGAAGTGAATTCCGCGTGACCATTTTCGATCATGCAGCTTGTAATGATGTACTCACGGGCAGGCTTACAGAGGCAGTTTCAGATGGGAAAGATTCACCGCGTTCATCACTTACGGCGACGACCCGATAGACATAAGTATTTCCTGGAACGACTTTCTTATCCAGGTAGCCTGTGACGTTCCCCTGCACGGTTCCGACCGCGCTAAATGCCAGCCTTCGTGCTTCGGCCCGCTCAATCCGGAACCTGTCAACACCGCCCGTCCTATCAACCCATGAGAGACTAGTCTGGCTTCGGCCGACTACTTCGGCTTTCAAGTCTTGCGGCGCAGGCGGTACAGGGGTCATTATTTTCAGCAATCTCTCCACGTCGCCCATGTCTTCTGTGTTGTCGTCTTCGATGAATGGCGAGTTTATGGTGTCCATAGCCATCGTCAGGCGCATCCCGTCAAATGCGACCTTCAAGCTGTTTGCCAGGGACGCCAATTCATAAGCCGCCCGACCGGCAAGGCGACCCTCCTTGATTTCCTTCAACTTGCCTATGGCAATACCGGCCACGTACTGCCATGCCTTAAACTGCTGGAGGTTAGATTCCCGCGCCTGGGCCTTCCAGTCGGCTTTGATCTCCTGTTCAAGTTCCTGAGCCGCCTCTTCGATAATTTCATCAGACCTTTTCCAGGCCTCGCGTGAGGCACGACGTGAGATTGCCTCCCTGGACACATTGAACTCGGATGCGAGGGACTTCACCATTTCGCCTGCGATATACCGGTTTCTTATTTCCGCCCACTCGGCGGGCGAGAGGCGTTTACCCTTGTCGCTGCTGTGCATTTTTCCTCCTGATCTCCCGGACACGTTCCATCAGGAATGGGTTCCCTTCTATAAAGAGGCGGGTCTGTAGGCGATCTTCCGGGGCTGTCAACCTGTTGAGAGCGACCCTGAAGAGCATTTTTAAACTGGAGTCTATGCCGCTGATAGTCATATTCCTTTGTCTATCCGCTTCGGCACTGGGCAGCCCCTCTGCCTCAAGTGCATTTCTATTAACGTCTATCTGCCGCAAGAGCTGCAACCAGGTTGACAGTACTTCCATGAGTATCTTGACGTCTTCCCCGTTATGAGCCACCAGATCGATCTTGCTGCGCCAACTCGACTCGCTTGTGTCCGGCAACGCCTGAAGGTCAAAGATCTGTTTGCCATGAATCCGTGGAAGTGCCTGGCCCAGTATCAGCGAGACTAGCTTCGATCTTGAAACGCCGCGTACCTGGGCCTCTTCGTTCAAGAGCTTCAGAGTGTTCGGTTCGATTGAAATTCCAGTTTTTTGGAGACTTGCCATGGAAAAACTCCTTTCTGCTTGTTCGGGTACACCGTACCCTCCAAATAAAAAAGGCCGGGATCTCTCCCGGCCAAGCTAATTACTGAGGCGTAAGCCAATCCTACCCTCGTCTGTTTTTGTGCTGGTGCTGGTATTACTGGGTTGCTACCGCAATCCGAAAAAGCAAAGCCCATACGCGAAGGAGAAGCGCATGGGCTTTATAGAAGGCCGAGTTTGGCCCGAGTTTAAGAATTTATATTTACAATCTTATTTTACACTATTTTTTACTTTTTGTTCCTACACTTTGGCATCTTTTTTGCTAAAGAGCAAAAATTCTTCCGTCCGCAGGTTCTATCCGGCTCTCAAGCAGCACGAACCATTCCTCGGGCACCAGCCTTCTCCGCCATTACAGCGGTGTCCAGTAAGCTGCTACTTCCTCCTCTCACGCTTGGACGGGCCTTTTTCTCGCAGATCACCTTGCCGCTTTCGTTCATGTATGCGCCCGCGATTATATGGGTCTCGAAGTTCGCTATCAGGTTTTGCATCCTAACTGCCTGCCCGCCAGTACATTTCGGAACAGGCCTCCCGCAAGTCTGCTCCATGAAATCTCGCACATCCCTGTATTGGGTTCCGGAGAGGGCATGAGCAGCGTGCCTGAAGCCAGCAAGACCGAAGATCAGGAGTGCCAGGCGCTCACGGTCGTTAAAGTGCCCCTGGAGAATGTTTTCGATGTCGATCTTAAAGTTGCGAACGTCTTCCTTGGCAAAGTCAAATGGGTCGAACAAGGTAACCTCGGCATAAACTGCATCATCCGATCCGAACATGCTCCTAATGACGGCGTTCCCGGACTCAATGAAATTTTCGTTGCTCCCTCCAATGGCGGCAGCCATCTTCTGCACCATGCAGATCGAACTTCCTTTTGGGCCACCCTGAGCCGTGGCGACATAGACGAACGTTTCAAGACACTCCTGGGCAGACTGAAATCTCAAACTTCCTCCTTGTCCCTGCAAAGGGCGCTCATAAGAGCGCCCGGCAAAAAGAATGCCGGGAACATCTGATCCCGGCCCTGCATTGTATGTGAACACCGGAGCCATCAGGCTCGCTGGTGGTTGAGGTACCCGGCTCCTCCTGACGGAGGTTTGTAGTGCCATCTACTATTACAGTGAAAAGCCCCCCCTTTAGTCTGAAACAAAATGCAGCCGACCGCATTTTTCTTGGTCACCGGGAAGCTTGAACCTGGGGCTTGGGGTGCAGGGAAACATAGCCATGGTGATCGAGATCAAGGGCGAACCGTGGTTTGTGGCGAAGGATGTCTGTGATGTACTCGGCCTCAAGACATTTGATGTCGTAAGGCGTTTGAATGATGACGAAAAAAGCTACATGGTTAGAACCCATGTAGGTATGCCCCCCCCCGGCCGAGACATCGTGATCGTCAACGAGCCGGGCCTCTACAAGCTCATCATGCAGTCCCGCAAGTCCGAAGCCGAAGAATGGAAGCGGTGGGTGACACACGATGTCCTTCCCCGTATCCGCTTTTCAACAGTCTTGAGAGTTGTGCCTACCTTTTTATTTAGCAGGAAGGCTGGAGAAAATGGAACCGGGAAGTCAGAACTTCCCGGCAGCGGATTTCATTGGTTCGGCGCTGTTTCGACTGAGCTTATAATCGCCCGAGAGGGACTGTAGATACATCACTCCTTCTAATATATCGGCCCTTGCAGCCGAAGAGCTTTTTCGTCTTAGGGTCTTTTGCCGCTGCGAATACTATTCGAAGCCAGCTCTCTCCGGCATCTTCCACCTGCGCATATGCTCCGCGCTCCATGATCCCTACAGCCGACGACTTGTCACTCGGTTTAGTGAAGACCTGGCAGACGTCAACCTTTACCCAAACAGGATAGTCGTTCCCGGCCCAAATTGGTCGGACGACGAAGAGGCTCGACACCATCGCGATCAGGAAGGTCACGAGACCAATACGAAATGCCGCTTGCGCCAATCTTGGGTTGTAATTCATCAACTTCCTCCAACTTGGAATGGTTTAAGAACAATCATTGAGCCGTCAACACTGGATTCCTCGTTCAGGATTTGCAAGGCGCTGGGTATTTCCGCAGCAAGCCTGATCCAGAAGGGCTAACTGCCTGGTTGCATCTGACCGGATAAGGCGCCATAGCCTTTATTTTGCCTTCAGAGGCGTTTTCTCTGCCCTCCCCATATCCGAATACCCCTAAATGGATGACTTTGTCCCGGCAGTGTCCGGCCCTGGGGATTTCAATTGCTTCTGAGCCGATTGCGGCCGCCTACTGCCAGACCTGATCGACAGGACAGCGATTGATTAGAAGGTAGTCGCCCATCGTCCAGTAGCGATAGCCGTCGAGGTGGAGATACTTGTACTTGCAGTTCCAGAATTCCCTCACGACACCAGCCTCTTGTATGAAGGAGGCAAACCACTTAAACTCCTCGTCCAAGTCTGGACGCCACTTTCTGACAGTGTATTCGTGCGGTGCCGTTTTCTCGTAAGTCTTTGCATTCTGCCATCTTACATTCTTTATGTAAGTCCTGGCTCTGTTAATCATTTCGCATTCGCCCTTTTTCATGTTGATCCTTTGCTTAGTTGGATTGTTTGAAAAACCTCGCTACTGGGAATGGCATCACTAATCATTTTTGTTAATGCCTTTCGTTTTCATGATTCCGCCTTCAAAACTGTGCCAACCTGTGTCCTTCTATTCTCAACACTACTTAAATTGAGCTCTATAAGTTTGATTAGCTATACAGCTATTTATACCACCTGATTATTAATCAACAAGTTTATAAAATTTTTGCCAGATTATTGAAACTGTTCGCTAGTTTATTGACATTAATGTTTACAATTTTACAGTTTTGTAGACAAATATATTGCATTTCATCTGGCTTTTAGTATTATTTACCTATGCTGATACGGTATATTGTTAATCAAGAGGAGAGTCGATGAAGGCGTTTGGATATATACGAGTAAGCGGAAAGGGACAAGTTGAAGGCGACGGCCTAATCCGGCAGGAGAAGGCCATCCTGGATTATGCAACCGCCAATGGAATCCGGATCGAACGGATATACCGGGAAGAGGGTGTGAGCGGCACCCTGGAGGTTCGCCCCGCCCTGGCTGCAATGATGGTTTCACTGGAGGCGAACGGGCACGGCATCAAGACGGTCATAATCGAGCGGGTTGACCGCCTTGCCCGTGATTTAATGGTTCAGGAGGCCATAATCGGCGATCTGCAAGGCAAGGGCTTTAACCTGGTCAGTGTGCATGAAGGAAACGATCTGCTCAGCGGCGATCCTACCAGGACGCTTGTCAGGCAAGTTCTTGGCGCAATTGCCGAGTATGACAAGTCGATGATCGTCATGAAGCTTCGGGCTGCCCGCGAGCGGGCAAGAGTCACGAGAAGAAAATGCGAAGGGCGGAAGGGCTACCTGGAAGCCGCCCCCGAGGTCGTCCAGGCCATTAAGACGATGCGGCGCAAAAGAAAGGGTGCACGCCGGATGACTTGCGAGACAATTGCGGAAGCACTGAACCGGCAGGGCTTAAAGACATTGACTGGTAAGCCATTCAGTGGACAGACGGTCAGAAATATACTGTGGAGTCCGAACCGGCGGTGATCCAGCGACAACGCATTTGTAGGTTCAACGATCGGTCTTTGGAAGTTTCTTTTTAGTAATTGAAACCGAGTCCCCATGTTCTTTGCAACGACATCTACCTGCTTCTCCTTGGGAAGGGCGGTCAACTCTTTTGCCACGCTCACCGCAATGTCGCCACGCGCAACCGCTTCTTGAAGCTCAGGAGCGCCCTTTTCGACGACCTTCCTTGCATGGTCAATCATCCTGCCGTCAACCTGGGCGATCTTGGCCGCCTGGTCGCGGGCTTGACCTTTTTCAGCTTCAGGGAATTTTCCCTTAAGCTGGGGATTTGCCCCTCCGGTACTGGTAGCCTGTCGCTTCTTGGCCTCCTTGCTCAGGAGGTTGAAGACTGTCTGCCCCGACCCATGCACTTTGAGATACTGTCAAATGCCGACACCTCACACTCAGGCTACTTCTTGATTACGGGAGCCTCAGGGAAAAGAGCTGGCTGTCCAGGCAGATTGGACTGAAGTTGGACAGGTTTTATGGCAATGGGAGCCGTGCCCTGCAAGACTTGAATCAGTAACTTCCGCGCTTGTTGCTGCTCATGTTCGATTGAAGCCCAACCAACAGGCGAGTAGGTAAAATGTTTCAATTCATCCGCGCTGATGCTTATCTTTAGTGAACCCGCTATCGCCACCAGGAGTTTACCGAACAGCAAATCTCGCTCTTCAAAAAATCTCTGACTTTCTGATTGATTCTCTGGAACGGGTCTATAAAGATGATTTATGTACTCCTTAAACTTCGCCATCACATCTGTGTCGTCATGGAAATCCGATGGGATCAGATTGAGACTCATTACGTGATCTTGATGAAGCTGGAAACCACGTGTTTTCATCAAATTCCTGAACACTTCGAATCGCCTTGAGTCCTTGATTCTTTTCTCGTCCGCGTAACGAGTGTAGTAGATGGCTATCAAAGCAGAGACAACCGGGCCAAGCAAGGTCGAACAAGCCAGAATGAAGTCTTTTACATCCATATCCAGCTCCATCATAAATATTTTTCGGGGAAGTCACGGAGCTTCCGGAAAATCGCATTTACTGGCCCGGTTGGGGTTTCAATTCGAACCGGCTGCTCACCTCCTAAATTAGCAGGCAGGGTTAGGTTTACATCCATAAAAAAGGGCTGAGGCCCCGCCAAGGCTCCGGTTACAAGCGACGTGCCAGGTGGGAAGCTCATTCGAATAGTTGCATCGTATGAACCTGGAGTTGAGCTTTCAGCATAAGTGCCATCGTATCGGCCTCCGGTCATATCAGCACCCGCAATAATCCCATTATATAAAGCAAGAACCACAATTCCAGAGCCAGTGACCCCTGTATAGTAGACCGCATAGAATCCAGCCACCATAATGTCTCCTAATTTTTCGATTTTTAGACCTTTGCGCATGCAGGCGCCGTGGCGAGTAGCGGGCGTATCACACATCAAGCCGCCACCCCCTGGTAAAGGTACTTCTGAAAACCCGAAAACATCTTCCCAATCTCTTCTGGTCGCCCCAGGTCGGCAATCGCGTCAGGCAGTGAGTTGTTGTACTTGAGCCTGAGCAGGGGCGTTAGCTTCTCCTGATTGAGTTCTTCAACTCCCTGGCTGACGTAGTGGGACAGGACGAACTCAAGGAAGACCCGCTGCTTCATATTGAAATGCGTGCTGACGACCACCTTTGCCTTTGTGGCACGTTCCTCGCGGGTCATGGTCGGGAGCGCATAGCCCACGTAGGCCAGCACGTCGAAAAGGTCGCTTTTCTCGGCATCTATGATCCGCTGCATTTCCTGTAGTTGTCCCTTGCCAAATCCCTTTTCGGCGAGTCCCTCTAGGAGCTTCTTACGGGTATCTGGTATGCTCCACAGCGCCCGCAGTTGCTCTTCGCTCTTGAAAAAATCTGGCAACTTGCCGAACAGCATCTCCATGAACTGCTGGGCCGACATTGGCGTCCCGTCAGGATGCCAAAAGCTCGTGACCATCGTGTGTTGGATCGTCCGCTCCTTGCCGTCAGCGAGCTTCACTTTCGCCTTCTTCTTGCAGACGCAACGGACTTGACCGCACTTGGGGCATGGTTCTTTGTCGCACTTGCACGGCTGCTGACCGCAATCAGGGCATGGCTGCGGGGTTCCCTTGGGGCATTTGCACGGGTATAGGCCGCAAGTTGGACAGGTCTCCGGCTCGACTGGCTCTCCATCCCATTCTGGGTCGGAGAAAAGGCGGTGCGCCTGGACGAAATCGTATATCGTGAAGTAATCCTTCCCGTCATACAGGCGGGTGCCGCGACCGATGATCTGTTTGAACTCGATCATTGAGTTAATCGGGCGCATCAGAATGATGTTGCGGATATTGCGGGCATCGACACCGGTCGAGAGCTTTTGCGAGGTCGTGAGGATCGTTGGGATGGTCTTCTCGTTATCTTGGAAGTCGCGCAAGTGCTGTTCGCCCAGGCTGCCATCGTCAGCCGTGACCCGCTGGCAGTAGTTCGGGTCTTTACTGGTTTTCATCTGGTTAATGAGGTCACGGACAGCAAGGGCGTGATACTGGGTCGCACAGAAGACCAGCGTCTTTTCCTGCTGATTTAACTCATCCATGAACAGCTTTACACGGTGGGCCTCCCGCTCCTTTATCTCGATGATCTTGTTGAAATCCTGCTCGGTGTAGAGCTTGCCAGTTTCCACCTCGCCTTCGATCAGCTTGTCATCAGGCGTGTAGACGTACTCGTCCAGGGTAGTCGTGATCTGCTTGACCCGAAATGGTGTGAGGAAGCCGTCGTTGATGCCGTCCCTAAGGGAATAAATGTAGACCGGCTCGCCGAAGTAGGCGTAGGTGTCCACGTTGTCCTTGCGTTTGGGTGTTGCGGTGAGGCCAAGCTGGACAGCGGGAGCAAAATAGTCGAGGATGCCGCGCCAGTTGCTCTCGTCGTTAGCGCCGCCGCGATGGCACTCGTCAATGACTATGAAGTCGAAGAAGTCTGGCGGGTACTCACCGAAGTAGGGAGAGGGCTTGCCGTCCTTTGGCGGCCCACTCATGAAGGTCTGGAAGATCGTGAAGAACAGGCTGCCGTTCTTTGGCACCTTGCCCTTCTTGCGGATGTCCTCGGGCGCGATCCGCACGAGGGCGTCCTCGGGGAAGGCTGAGAAGGCATTGAACGCCTGGTTGGCCAGAATGTTGCGGTCTGCTAGGAACAAAATGCGTGGTCGGCGGGTGGGTTCCCGGCTCAGGTTCCATCGGCTGTGAAAGAGCTTCCAGGCTATTTGGAATGCGATGAACGTCTTGCCTGTGCCGGTGGCCAATGTAAGCAGAATGCGGTCGCGTCCGACGGCTATGGCCTCCAAGACGCGCTCAATCGCAACCTCCTGGTAGTAACGTGCTCCGTATGTGCCGCCTTTGTCCTCAAACGGCACATCGGCGAAACGGTCGCGCCAGGCGTTTTCTTCGGCAAAGGTTAGGTTCCAGAGTTGTTCGGGTGTCGGGTAGCTCGATACTTCGCCTTCCTTGCCGGTCTGCATGTCGATGCCATAGATGCCCGGCCCGTTGGTCGAGTAGGTGAAGCGGATCGCCAGCTTCCCTGCATAATCCTTTGCCTGGGCGACGCCCTCGGTCACGGCTTTGTGCAGCGCCTTGGCCTCAACAACAGCCAGCTTGTGATTGCGATAGACCAGAACGTAATCGGCGATTGATGGTTTAGCACGGCGACCAGCGCCTTCTATTCGGCCGAGTGTGATATGGTGTTCGCGCATGATGCGGCTGCCATCCACTTCGCCCCAGTCCGCCGCTTTCAATGCGGGGTCAACGTATTCGGCCCTGGTCTCGGCTTCGTTCACGGTGGACTCCTAGAGTTGACCTGTGAATGCCTGATGCAATAGGGACTTCTTTAACTCGTCGAGCTTGGCAAGCTTTTGCTGGTAAATAGATTCAAGGCTTTGTACTTCGGCATTGAGATTGTCAAGCCTAGACACAATTCGCTGCTGCTCTGAAATAGGCGGAAATGGGAAGCGTTCATTCTCAAAAGTGCCCAGATTGATATTTGCTTGAGCACTTCCTTTTCCCATTGCTTGTATGCTGGCTTTGAATGCTTGAAGGAGGTATTCGATAAAGCCGACATCCGCTTCTTTGGGATTTGCAACGACACCAATCACACTGTCTGGGAAACATGCGTCAAACCCCAAAATTGCTGTCTCAGCAATGTTTGCAGCTATAGTGATACAGATAGTCCCCTTAGGCCATAACTTGCTTTGTGCAAGCCCGGCCTCACTATAGGTTTGTGAATATTCAGTAATGATATGATCTGCATTTCGAACGTCACCCGTTTGGATGAAGGGGTGCTTTCCCCCATAAAGATGGGGAGCGTTTCGCGGGCGATGTTTGGACTTACCTCGACCGAAAGTGATTGCTATCTCACTTAATGTCCTTTCCACCCAGCTTGGGCCACGCTGGTTAAAAATGGTTTCCAATTGGCTTTCAAACAGAGCATGGGCGCTTTGGATGTTCTTCTCGGTATTGTCTTTGGCAGTGGTGATGGCGTCAAAAACTTCGTCGAGAATGGCGACGATACGCTGCTGTTCGATCACGAGGGGATAGGGAATCGGGAGCCCTGCTAAAGTAGTTGTTGATATGTTTGGGAATGTTGAACCAGTGCCCAGAGCGTAAATCTCATCACGTTTCCAGTTGATAAAGTGATTAATCCACGGCTGATATTCTTTCGCTCGAATTGCAGCAACACCACGGCCGATGCATGCATCGAAACCCGCGATGTTCATCCGTCCGGTCGTCGAACCGCGCACGCACAGAATTAGGTCATTCTCTTTACATAACTTAGTTGGCTGTGATGTAAACTTTGACTTGATAGTTGTTCCGAAAGAATCCCCGCTAAATTCAACTGGGCCGTTGATGAGTGGGACGCCCGTACCGACAGTGTTGTAGGTTCTCCCATCCGGGCTTTGGCCCATGATGATCTTGCATACATCCCCCAGCTTCTTAGTCTGCCACCCCGCCCTCATAGAAGCCCTCTTATGTTCGCCAGCACTTCTGCACTCTCGACATCCAGGGCGGCGATTTCGTCCAGAATCTCCTGGGGGCTGCGGTGCTTAATCTCACCACCATTGTTGGGGTTTTTTACCGAGAGGTCAAATGTCTCCTTATCAATATTCGCAATATCAATGCTCCAACTCTTTGATGAGTCTACGGAGGTCTTCTGAAGCTCTATGAACTCGGCGAGATCGTCATCATTGAGCGGGTTCGTCTTCCCCAGGCTACGACCTGGGTCGAGCTGGTAGAACCAGACCTTCCGGGTCGGTGCGCCTTTCTCGAAGAAGAGCACGACGGTCTTCACGCCAGCGCCCTGGAAGGTGCCGCCAGGGCAATCGAGAACGGTATGCAGATTGCAGCTTTGGAGCAATTGCTTGCGCAGGCTCACTGAGGCATTGTCGGTATTGGACAGGAACGTGTTCTTGATGACGACGCCCGCCCGACCACCGGCCTTGAGAATCTTGATAAAGTGCTGAAGGAAGAGGAACGCGGACTCGCCGGTGCGGATCGGGAAATTCTGTTGAACTTCCTTGCGCTCCTTACCACCGAAGGGCGGATTTGCAAGCACAACATCAAAGCGGTCTTTGTCCTGAATATCGGCCAAGTTCTCGGTCAGCGTGTTGGTGTGGACGATTTTGGGCGCTTCGATCCCATGCAGAATCATATTCATAATACCAATGACGTAGGCGAGGGACTTCTTTTCCTTCCCGTAAAAGGCGCGGGTTTGCAAGGTGTTCAGGTCTTTGGTCGTGAGACTACCCTTGTCCTTTAGGTATTTGAACGATTCACATAGGAAGCCCGCCGAGCCGCAAGCCCCGTCATAAATGCGGTCGCCTATCATGGGTTTGACAACCTGGATGATGGCGCGGATGAGAGGTCGCGGGGTGTAATACTCCCCCCCATTCCGTCCGGCGTTACCCATGTTCTTGATCTTGGCCTCATACAGGTGGCTCAGCTCGAACTTTTCAGTCTGCGACCCGAAGCGCAACTCGTCAATGTAGTCGATGATTTCGCGCAGGTTGTACCCGCTGGAAATCTTGTTTTTGATCTCGCCGAAGATTTCACCGATTTTGTACTCTACAGTATTCGGCCCGCTGGCCTTTTGCTTGAAGGCGTGCAGATAGGGAAAGAGCTTCTGGTTGACAAAATCACACAGATCATCCCCGGTCATGGCCTTGTTATGGTCGATTTGCCCGTCTTTACTTTTGGGGGCTGCCCAACTTTCCCAGCGGTACGGCTTATCGAGAATGAAGATGTAAGGCTTTCCTTCAAGCTGGGCCTCAAGTGCTTTCTCCTGTTCCAGCCCGTCGATGTATTTCAAGAAGAGCAACCACGAGGTCTGCTCCGTGTAGTCAAGTTCAGTCGTGCAACCGGCCTCTTTCCACAGAACGTCGTCAATGTTTTTGAACACCTGCTCGAACATCTGCATTATCCATTATGTAATTGGCATGGGGGAAAACGTGAGGTTTCATTTAGGCGAATTTTTCATGGAATGTCAACCTTTGGCTGGATGATCGGGATACTTCGTAAGGCCGGAATCCATGTTCGGCATGCAATATTGGCTTAATGGCTGATCGGGGAAAGTTGGAGGGAGTGGTCATGGGATGGGGCCCGGCATGGCGTAATAGCGGTGCAGTCCCGTGCATTCTGATTCAGAACGGTGCAGGTAAGTACTAAATTCTTAATAAGCGCTTTCATAATTTGAGCCTGTACGCAGGAGGCCGAGGGTTCAAGTCCCTTCCGCCTTTTAGGAAAGATACGACAGGGCGGGATCAGGAATTTGGGTCGCAAGCCCCCCCTGGCATATACGGACAGGCAGCCTTCAATGGCCTGAATGTCCTGAGCATTCAGCATGGTCTTCTCGCCTTTCAAGAAACCTGGCAGCATATCGGCATTAAGCACCCATACTTCGGGACACCATGTCCATATTTTCACATATCATCCGGTATAATAGTACCACCGGCTGCACGGGCAAGTTCTTCGTAACCACCTCTTTGAGTAATCCTAACGCCTAAAAGGAATGAACAGATGATAAATTTGACTGCCCACCTCCATCAAACAGGTGCCAAAGCGTCACTTTGCGCACTATTTCTCAAAGTCGCATCAAAATCTCTTGACATCTGACCTCATACTGTATAACTGTGCAAACGTTAAATTCAGCCGCAAAAAGGGTAAACACTCCCCTCGTAATGCTCTTTGTGCGGCCGACAGCCCGGAAAATCCAAATCTTTTTTGCCCCTCTTGAAAGGCGGGGGAAGGTGCGCCTTCTTTCCATAACATCGGTTTCCGCTTTTCGGCCCAGAATCATTTTGCTTTTACGTTGGAGGGACATAGGAAATGGAGGGTGAAATGTTTGCAGGGCATTCCCATTCGCCGGACGACATACTGGCTGCCTTATATCTGTATGCAGGGCCAGCTCACTTCACAAGCGACAAGGAAGTAATTCATTCCACATTAAGTAACCTGTTCGGGAAATATGCTAAGCAGTTCAGTGAGTTGAAAGAGTTATTTACTTTCTGCTCTGGGGAATCATATCCATTCTCCAAAGAAGTAGAAGGGGTACTAATGCGCTTGCAGATTTCAAGCGTAATTATTGCTGAGAATCCGGCATACAACAAGTACATGATAAATCGTGATATACGAAATGAAATAATCTTTGAACTTGAAGAAAACCTTAGCCAACCGGAAGTTGATTTGCTTAAGAATATGAGCAAAGAGTTTGCGGAGGTTTGCAAGGTTGACTGACCTAAGTGTTAAAATAGAAGAGTACATATCTGAGCGGCTCGCCAAGTACACCCCAACCCGCGTGACACATTCTAAAGCAATTCATGATACACTTTGGGGGACAAGCATATTTACGCCTGGCGAAATTGCGGTTATAGATACCCCTCTGGTTCAAAGACTTCGTGGTATCCATCAAACTGCATTAGCATTCCTTACTTACCCTTCGGCAACACATACTCGATTTGAGCATTCGCTTGGAGTGGCCATTGTAGCTACAAAAATCGTAGATTCCTTAAATCGAAGGGCCTCGCCAGAGATTACTCTTAATGAAAAGAAGGAAATTCGCCTTGCGGCTCTGCTGCATGATGTGGGCCACGGAATATTGTCTCACATATCTGAAAACAACTTTAAGAGAACCAAAGTCATTAAGGATTTTAAAGCAAGTGATAAGAAGTTTTCTGGCGCAAAGCCTCATGAAATAATGTCATATCTAATCGTTCGTAGTGAATCATTCAAGAATTTTTTTCAGAGGCATATAAGCCCACACTATAATGAACTGTACAGCGTCGATCTAGCCAAAATAGCCGGATACATAATTGGCCATGCCGAGCCCGGTAAAAAATATCTTGCTGATATAATAAACAGCGCATTCGATGCAGATAAACTAGATTATATAGCAAGGGATAGTTATTTTGCAGGCTTAAGTTTAAACGTCGATATAGAACGTCTCCTATATTCGATGGCCGTTTTAAAAAAAACTGACGGCGTTAGATGCCTTGCCATTAAAGCATCAGGTGTTCAGGCGCTTGAACAAGTAATGTTCAGCAAGATGATTCTCTATTGTTCCTTATATCACCATCAGAAAGTCAGGGCGGCTGATAGCATGTTGAACACCTACGTAGAGTATGTGAAAGAAAACTACGGCTCCATATCGGGATCGCCGCGCTTACTTGAGCCATGGCAGTTTATACAGTACATCGATGCTGATGTCCTTTGTCCCAACGGCCATTCCAATGACTTCTTAAAAAGAATTGCGGAACGCATATCTGAGAGACGCATTTATAAACGAGCTTTAATTATATCTCCCAAGACGATTTCAAAAGGGCTTCTTTATAAAATAACAAGGCTCAAGGAGGCATCAGATAAGGAGGAAAAGCTCAAAGCATATGCTCGTAAGATTTACGAGGCCATTCCTCCAGATGATCGTGGACAGATGACGCATCATGAGATAATAATAGATATTCCTGACGACCCTTCCTTACGAGAATCGCAGCAATGTCCAGTAATAGATAAGTTATCAGATGATACTACCAAGTATCAGGCGTTGAATAAGTACTTCCCAGTAGACGATTGGTTGACGGCATATTACGCTAACAAATGGATTGCGCATGTCTTCTGCCCTCCTGAAATGCAGAAATCGGTTAACATTGCTGCGAGAATATTCTTCTATGAAGAATTGGGCCTAATCTTCTCAGAACGAGCTACAACGTTTGCTCGCATCGAACACTCTCCTATTCAATATAATGGGAAAAAAGGCAACAATGTCCAAATTTGAGGTACATATGGCTTTTTTTGCTGACTTCTCGATGATGGGGGTACGGCAGGGGGTACGAGCCATTCAGCACCATGCAATTTCATGCAGAGCCATGCAGGTATGTGCCTGATATTACGATAAGCGGTGTCAGAATGTTGGCCTGTCACGCCGGAGGCCGAGGGTTCAAGTCCCTTCCACCCCGCCAGAAAACACCAAGGACTTAGTCGCAAGGCTAAGTCCTTTTTTTATGTACGCCACAACCCCCCCGTTTTGCAGCCGGGAAGTTGCCAAGTCCGGCGCTCGTGCCCCCCAGAATCTCTCAACTCAGTGCCCGGCGGCTTCACCCGCTCCCTGTTGAAACCACATGGCGTGGAGGATTAGCCCGACACCACTGTCTCCAAACGCATACACAGGCGATGAGGACGCCACCCCCTCTTTCCGTATAGACAGGGCGGAAACAGGTTACCGCATCCCGGTGCTTTTCTGCCCGCATCAGCTGGCATCCGGTTTGCTTTTATCAACTGCGACCTGCCGTACACGGAGCGATTGATGCGTATCCGGAAGCAGAGGCTGCAGAGAAAGGTAAACGTGGCGTCTTTGAATTCGCCCTGCATTTCTGCTCATTCCCGTCCTTCCTCCGCGTTCTCTGCGCCTTTGTCGGTGATATTGTTTGCAGCACAGATTTACCTTTCGCATCAATGCTTTAAGTTTGACGCACATACACAATTTGCGGGAGCGATTATGCAAGCCTGCTGTAGGATCTGCTTCCGACCGCAATGTTCACAACTTGAAACGTAACGCCGCGTTAGACAACCTGTCATATGAGAGGGAGAATGAGAAATTTACTGTTCCTGCTGGCTGTCTTGGCGCTGGGCTTGGCCGAAGTCGTTCTGGGTCTCGCGGCCGATGAGTGCTATGTCTTGGAGGAAAGCGGCGAACGGAGCTGCACCAAAGCGGCCGACTCAGCCGCACAGCCCCATGCCTCCCCCCGGGACCCGGCGACCGTTCACACGGATGATCTCAAAAACCGGGTTTCGAAAGGAAACGAAAATGTGCCGCACCTGAATCCGGCCGTTGGGGTCGACGGCCGGGGAGAGACATACGCGTCTTTCAAAGATCCGGAATACCGCCGGCGCTTATCAGTTTCTTTGCGGACGCTGCTGTTACTAAGTCTGCCGATGTACCAGGCAGCTGCAAGATAGACCTCCCTGCCGGAGTCCGTATTCAACCTGTTTCAGCCGGCACCTCGCCAACCAGGTTTTATGATGTGCAGCATCTGTCATTCACGGCGAAAGCCCATGGGGCGTCAACTTAAAGGGAAGCCGTGCACAAGAGCGTATTTTGGCGGTCGGATCATTCGCTGCCAAGTCGGTAGGCATAGGTCAAGGCTGGAATCCAGGACTTTTCCGGTCTCCTCACGCGAGACGACGGCATGAGACGAAAGGAGCGCCGGTCGGGATGGACATCGGCGCTCGCAATGAGAAACTGCAAGACGTGATTGCCGAACTCAGCTCAGGCTGTCTCTGACCTTCTCACTCTGTTCCTCGAACTTTTCCATGATGGCCGGGAACTCGTCTTTTTCCAGTTCCTTCCGGGCCACCTTGAAAAGGTTGCTTTCCTCCTCTTTTATATGATGATTTATGAGTTCTTTTAGGACCTTCACTTTGGCGCTCCAGCGTTCATCGGACGGGTCCATCTTCTCCAACTCCCTGAAAAGTTTCTCCGTCACGTGGTGCTCTTCGTAGGACTCCAAGGTGTCCTCACGAGCGCCTTCCTTGGCCAGCAGGGCAGCATAGAACACCTTTTCCTCGGCTTTGAGATGGGGCAGTAATTCCTTCCTCAATTTCATGAAGAGTTCTTCCTTGTTTTCTTCTCCGCTTTCAAGTTGTTCCAGAATATCCTGCACTTCTCTATGTTCTTTTTTCAGGTGGTTCAAAAACTCATTTGCCATGCAAAACTCCTTCGGTTTGTTCTTGTCCCCGAGGACAAATCGATAATTAGAAATTAAGGAGCGAGACGGGAACGGCAAATGGGGTGAACCTCACATGATCCCGTAGTTCGGAAGGATTTTGAGCGGTTTTGTCAGAATTCTCCGCGTGCTAAGCCATGTCCCTGCGCATCTCTTCGTCTTCGGCAAGACTCGTTCAATTACCAGAAGCAAATTTGTACGTGCGGTGGGGAGAGCCAACGCTGTTTCTGTGGGAACGGCCTCCCAGCCTGGATGATTCCGGAGCTGAAGACTCTCCCACAGTGGAGGTCTATTTGGGGCAGATTTCGCGATCTCGAGGACTTCCGAGATTTCACCTAGCACGGCCTGCCCTCTGCCAGGAGCTTTTGCCTGGCCTGAAGCGCTTCATCCGCACGATGCCGGACCTCTTCGGCATATTTCCGCGTTGTTTCTCCCAACTCGTGCAACGTTATTTCCTCTTCATAGAGCCTCTGCCACTTGGCCCGGTACTCCCGTTGGTCCATTTCATGGCGCTTCCGCTCGAGCCGGTCGGCAGCTTTTACCGCCCTCTCATGCTGCAGATGGATTTCCTCGTATTCCGTGAAAAGCCTCCTGTGTTCCGCCGTCAGTTCATCACCGAGGCTGCCCAACCGCTCCATTTCCGCCTTATCCTGCTCCGAAAAACAATGCAAAACCGGCGAGTTCTTATGTTCATCATCTGCCATTGGCGCTCTCTCCGAATCCTGATCCGGTCTTTGCGGCCGCTTTTGGTATCTTGTTAGACAGTATTGGCTCCCGTCTAATTTAATTTAAGATATGTATCCCATCCACCTCCCGCTCGGACGATTCCGGAAAACGTTCGGCACTCCAAATGTTGCCACCGCCGTGCCGTCCTCGACTCTCCCAAGATTTCACGCCTGCATGCAGGCAAAACCATCCGCCTGAAATTACCCGGACACCCAAACGTTCAGCCCTTACCTGATCGGTTCGTCGATGCCTCCCAGGCCATATGAATTCGGCTGGAAAGACGTGTGGGTGATGCGGCCCGGTCAGGTCACCCGGATAGTGCTTCGATTCTCCCCCCAGGAGTTTCCCGTCGGTGAGGTGAATCCCGGACAAAACCTTTACTCGTTCGACCCCACCGCCACGCTTGGAACCACCGACAGCTTCGGCTATCCCGGCGGACCGGGCTACATCTGACACTGCCATACCCTCGATCATGAAGACAACGAGATGATGCGGCCCTATGTCCCTGTCAACCTGGCGAAAGCTCGGTAGATTTCTCCTGTTTCGCGAGGGAAGGGCCTCCGGCCGGAGGCCCTTCTTCTTCCCGTCCATGCTCCCCGCCACTCTCTTTCTTTACCTTCCGGAAAGACCGGCATCCAGGCAGCGCCTCGATTGCCGGGATACCCGGCAGCTTCCCGCAAAATACCGAAGTCTGCTCATTACGCATCTTCCTGCGGCTTCTTAAAAACACGTCTATTTTGCGAGGCTGCCCGACTTATGCCCGCATCACAGAAGTGCCCCAGGCTGGATGGGGCAATGCGCGCCGGTTTTTGGGACTTTCCCTGCCGGGCATCGCAGCCTGCAGGAATGGGCACCGGCGCCTTTCGTAATCACCGTTCTTCGTAGCAGTGAAGTTGGGGGAAGAATGCCGGCCGGAACGCAACGGGCGGGCTCTCCGCCAACGACAGCAAGGAAAGGAGTGAAAATGAGAGACAAACGATTACCCCTGGCCGTTCTTCTGGTTCTGGTTCTGGCCCTTGCCACGGGCACAGGTGCCTTTGCGAGTTTTTTCGTTCAGCCTCAAGTCCCGCTTCCGGGGGGCAACATAGACAAGTACGTTGACGAAATCCCCCGCCCTCCGCGAGTCGATTCCACGAATCTTTTTGTTTCCATGAATGAATTCCAGCAGAAACTCCTGAGCAGCACTTTCCAATATCCGCCTGAGTTTGCCGACGGGACCTTCGTCTGGGGCTTTGGAGCCAGCGACGGTTGCGGAAACATCTTTCCCCCCAGCTATCCCGGCCCCACAATCGTAGCCCATAGGGTTTCTCAGGGCGATCCCAGGGGCCCGACCCAGGTCCATTACGAGAACCTGCTCGCCCCAAAAGCAGGAAGAGACCATTTGGTTCTCCAAGAATACCTTACGGTGGACCAGACCCTGCACTGGGCGAACCCGCTGGGGAATACCTCGATGGTGAAGTGCATGAATGTGGATTGCACAGACCCATCCAACCAGAACAACCCATGCTGCCTGCCCTACCTCGGGCCGGTGCCCGTAACGGTTCACCTGCACGGGGCCGAAACGCCGTCGGCATTCGATGGCCATCCGGAGTCCTGGTGGACACCGGGCCTTCAGTATACCGGCCCGGCATTCGTCAGCACTCATTATACCTATCCAAATACCCAGGAGCCCACGACCTTGTGGTATCATGATCATGCCCTGGGGATGACCCGTACAAACATATATTCGGGCCTCGCAGCGTTCTACCTGCTTCGTGGCCAAGGCGATACGGGCATGCCCGATACCGGCCTCAACCTCCCCGTGGGAGGACAGGAACTGGAAGTTCTCATTGCGGACCGCCAGTTCGACACCAATGGGCAGCTTCTTTTCCCGGACGGCTTCCCGGAAGGTCTCAATGGTCCACCGCCCAACCCCAATGTGCACCCGTTCTGGAATCCGGAGTTTTTCGGCGACACGGTGGTGGTAAACGGCAAGACCTGGCCGAAGATGACGGTAAAGCCGGAGCGATACCGCTTCCGTCTTCTCAACGGTTCGAACGCCCGGTTCTTCAACCTGAGCCTCGGGGCCGGGGGGCTTCCGAATCCGGACATGTGGGTGATCGCCACCGACGGCGGCTTTCTGGATAAGCCCGTGAAGGTGGACAGCCTGCTTATGGGACCATCCGAACGCTATCAGGTCATCATCGATTTCAGCAAATTCGCGGGTAGAAAGGTCTGGATACTCAACGACGCCCCGGCGCCGTTTCCGTCCGGGAGTGCTCCTGACATTTCAACCGTGGGTCAGGTCATGCAATTTCAGGTGGGAAAGACTCCGGTCACCGACACCACCTTCGACCCGGCTGCACCGGGAGCAACCCTGCGCGGGAAGGATAAACCGCTGGCGCCTATCGTCCGGCTGGTTGACGGCAATGGCGGCCTGGCCCCGGGGGTAAATATCTTCAAAAAGCGGCAACTGGTCATGATAGAAATGGAAGGCCCGGGCGGCCCTATCGAGGTGCTCCTCAACAATACCAAGTGGAATGGAAAGAGGTTTGGGATTGACACTCCAGTTCCGGGTTCCATGCCGCTCGGGGCCGTAAATATCACCGAGTTGCCCGTGGTCGGTTCCACCGAACTGTGGGAGATCATAAATCTCACCGGGGACGCACACCCCATCCATGTACACGATGGACAGTTCCAGCTCATGAACCGGCAGGCGTTCGATACGGCCGGTTATACGAGCACCTACAATCTCTCGTTCCCCGGTCATGAATTAACGCCGGAATACGGCCCGCCGATGCCCTACGATATGCTCAATGCGGACGGGGCTCTGGGAGGCAACCCGGCGGTCAGCCCTTTCCTGATCGGTCCCGTTATCCCGCCCAAACCCTATGAATTCGGCTGGAAAGACGTCTGGGTAATGCCGCCCGGCCAGGTTACACGGATAGTCCTGCGCTTTTCACCCCAGAACTTCCCGGTGGACGCGGTCAGCCCAGGGCAGAATCTGTATGCCTTCGATCCGACGGCAAGACTCGGAACGACCGACTCCTTCGGCTTCCCGGGCGGTCCGGGCTATGTCTGGCACTGCCATATCCTCGACCATGAAGACAACGAGATGATGCGGCCTTACATCCCGGTAAACCTGTCCCAGGATACCCAGTAGTCGCTAACTTGAGAAAGAAGGGCCTCCAGCCGGAGGCCCTGGAAACATATCAGCACGAGGCCGAAAAGTACGCTGAGAAGGGAGGGAGATGTGCAATTTCCTTATGACGTGAGAGCGGCTTCCAGCCGCAAGCCCTCGTCTTTGCAAATTAATCCGTGAAAATCCGTCTGAATCCGCGAAATCTGAGTGAATACTCCTCACGGTCCATAGTAGGGCTTTTGATCGCCCCGATAGGCCTCGCCGTTTATTTTTTCGATCGTCAGGAAGGTTCCGGTCTGCGACACCCAGCCGTCCACCGCTACCGTCTCGCCGCTCTCGGCCAGCTTCTTCAACAGTTCCGGGTTCTGGTTCGTTATCGTATACTCCTCCGGCGTTCCGTAGATGTAAAACCCGCCCAGCTGGTTCATGTGGCCGATTTTGCCTTTCAGCTGCACCTTGAATCTGACTTCCCCCGCTGCGCCCGGCTTTCCGGAAGCATCTGCCGCATCTTTCAGGAGGCTGCAGCATTCGGACATCCCGGCGGCGCTTGCCAGGTCGAAGGCGCAGCGCCCGTCCTCATCCCTTGCGCCGACATCGGCCCCCGTATCCAGGAGGAGCTTCAGCGCTTCCGCTCTCCCGTTCTGGGCCGCCAGCATCAGGGGAGTTTTGCCTTTAACGTCGGGAAGATCTATTTTCGCGCCTTTTTCCAGGAGCAGGTTCGCCATCTCGGTTCTTCCCGTGATCGCCGCGACGCCGAGTGCGCTCAGCCCCGAGCTCTTCTCCCGGGCGCCGAGGTCCGCACCTTTATCCGCCAGTTTCCGCACAGTTTCGAGGTGCCCGCGAGCGACTGCCCACATGAGCGGGGAGCGGTCCGCCGCATCCCGGGAATTGACGTCCATCCCCCTTTCGAGAAACAAATCGACGACTTCCGTCTTGCCGGCCGCCGCAGCCGAGTGGAGCGCGCTCATACCGCTTCTGTCTTCCCGCGCGTTCATATCGGCCCGATGATCGAGAAGCTTAGCGGCTATTTTTGTGAAGCCGCCCACCGCGGACCATATAAGAGGCGTTGCCCCGAATTCCCGGTCTTTCAGGTCGGGATCGACCCCATGGGCAAGAAGCAGCGAGAGCACGGCTTCACGGCCGTACCGAGCCGCAACGACAAGTGCGGTCTGCCCGGTCTTGTTGGTCGCGTTCGGGTTCATTCCGGACTGGAGGAAGAGCTGTACGGGCATGAGGTCGCCGTCCCTGGCCCTTTCCACGAAGGAATCCTCGCTGTACGTGACGTTCAGGCGTCCCAGTGCTTCCCTGGCTTCCTGCACGGAGTCCGCGCAACTCATGAAAACCAGGTAGAACAGGAGAATGCACACCAACCAGCAGGGCTTTTGTTTCATGGAGGTCTACTCGTTCGGGAGATGTTGCCGTGAGCCGTACGCGCGGTAGTCCTGGAGAGCTCCCGGGCGACGGAGAAGGGAAAATGAAAGTGCTGCAGGCAAGATAGCGACCGGATATCGGCGAGTCAATGCGGTGGGGGGAGGACATTCTATAACGGATGATTGGGGAGGACGATGATGGAGATGGAGGGCCGTCCTCAATGAAAGCAAGCGTTTTATTTGCGCTTCATTGAGGAACTGCACACTCAGGCCTTGAAAACTTCAGCAGGATGGATTGCCTGCCCGTCCTTGTGTAAGGGGAAAAAGTTATTATGGACACAGAAATATTTTGGAGTAATATCTGTTCTCACATCTGCACGGGATCATCCGCCATAACGGCAATCATTTCTGACCATCCGTGCGGCTTTAGATATATAGCATGAACAGAAATTCTCGCTTTGGATACTCCCTCTAAACGGAGAACGCAAATGAAGATCTGATTTAAGACGCCATTTGTAGCTTTTGTGGAGTCCATCTTGTATGCCATTCGTTGTTCTGAGATGCTTTAACTCAGCGTGATTTCATCTAGAATGAGCCTGCACCTTCATCTCTTTTGCCGTAGGGCGAATAGGAACAAAGTTTGGAGTCTACATCTGTGATGCTCTCTCCATTCCTCTATATTTTTTATTTGCCCCTCCATGTAGTGATGGAAAGGGAATACACCTTAACTGCTTGCTCTATTCGTGCTATCAGTGAGGAGAAAGAATGAATAAACGGGGCCGCTGGAAGCGGTTAGCTTTTCTTACAGTCCTGTTCTTCACAGCTATCACGCTGGTGATGGCCATGAACGACGTTATCGGTCTGCTCTCGATGGATACGGCCGGTGCAACTTCAAATTCAAGTACGCCCACCTTAGCTTCAAATAAAGCATCCTATTGCTCGGATGACACTACTTCGTCTTCCTCCTCCCTAATCGAATACGACATTGCTCCTGGGGCCCCGACAGGGCCTATGAGTTGGCCTACCAGTAGCGGGGGATGGGGAGTGGTCGCGGCATTTGGCTCATCGTGTTCGGATTGCCTGGCTAAGGGATATACCGATTATGGCTGGTGCAACACATCAGGAATGGCGCAGGTAGGATGGCCCCCCAATATGTGGGGAAATACCGGAAACGACGGGCACTGTGAACCAGCCTTTTGCGCCCTGGCTTGTGTCTTTCCCCTCACCCAGGAGGCGACAGCCTATCTGGTGCCGGGCAATCAGACAGAGAATTTCGGCTCGTACGGCTCATCCGATTCGGGCAAGGCAAACCCGTCCAACGGCGAACTGATCGGCCCAACAGCCAGCAACAAGATATGTGGACTCTCAACGGTAGACCTGCAGACCGGCAATGTGTATCATTCACAGCAAGTCGGTCCTCTCTCCTTTTCCTACAACAGCCTTGATGCCTACAGCGGCCCTCTCGGGTCGGGCTGGACGCACAATTTTGATATCTTTCTCACGTCAAATTACGATGGCTCCCTTTATCTCAAGTCTGGAGACGGCAACCGGACCTGGTACGGCGCCGGGGCTGGAAGTGTTTACTACGCCGACGCCAAAAGCAAAGACTCTTCGTCGATTGTCAAAAACCCTGACGGAAGTTGGACCAGGACATCGCGATACGGCGAAATCTGGAACTTCAATGCATCGGGTAAGATCACATCTATTCAGGACCGAAACGGCAATCTAACAGAGTTTACCTATGCGGGAAGCGATCTTACAGGGATAATCGATCACGGCACAGGGCAGAGCGTCACTATAGGTGTTGATGGAGGAAAGATTATATCCATCACGCGGCCCTTTTCGGCCTCTTTGAACCAGACATTCACCCTAACCTACAATTCGGGTTTGCTGGAAAAGGTCTCTGACATTTCCGATTTGAATTCCGCAAAGATTTGGCAATACTCCTATCAAAATGGCCGCATGTCTCAAAAAATAGATCCTTTAGGAAATACATCCACTTATACCTACAACTCAGATGGCAAGGTACTAACTCTCACAGACCCGAATAATGTCGTCAAGAAGATCACCTCCTACGACCCTGCAAATCAGAAGACCCAGGTTACCGAGAAGGATAACTCGACCTGGATATACAGCTATGAAGCTTCTAGCAATTTGCCTCACGAAATCACCGATCCGCTCGGAAACAAAACTACCTACACCTTCGATGCGCGAGGGAATCTCACCGCAATTAGGTACCCGGATTCTACATCTGAGACGTATACCTATGACGGGAATACCGGGAATTTGACCTCGTATAAGGATAGGCGTGGGAAAACGACAACCTTCGGCTACGACGCCCGTAAGGGAGGCGGAGGAGTCCGGGTTACGGAAATCACCGACCCGGCGGGCAAAATCACCCATATTACCTATGACGCAAAAGGAAATATGGCTACGATTACCGACCGCACGGACGGTGTGACCCGGTTTG